>JBQCEA010000265.1:0-12844 GCA_051960695.1 Mucilaginibacter sp.
GACCACATGTTTGTGGCCGACTATGCCGATGGCGAATGGAAGAATTTTGAGATAGTCCCTTATGGCGAAATTGGCTTTAGTCCGGCCATTTCTGCATTACATTATGGCCAGGCATTTTTTGAAGGCATAAAAGCTTACAAACATGCCGACGGAAAAGTTTCTGTTTTCCGCCCGGACAAGAATGCTATACGTTTCAACAAATCAGCCGAGCGGTTGTGCATGCCGCAATTACCTGAAGAGGTGTTTGTACAAAGCATTGCGGCTTTGGTTGATCTTGACCGCGACTGGATACCTGCTGCACCAAATTCGCTTTATATCCGTCCGGTGATGTTT
Source organism: Mucilaginibacter sp. (assembly GCA_051960695.1). Taxonomy (GTDB): domain Bacteria; phylum Bacteroidota; class Bacteroidia; order Sphingobacteriales; family Sphingobacteriaceae; genus Mucilaginibacter. Next base: position 334 of record JBQCEA010000265.1, read on the forward strand.
GCAACCGACCCGTACCTGGGCGTATCTCCATCATCGACATATAAATACATCGTACTTACCTGCCCTGTTGGCCCTTATTTCTCAAAAACCTTACGTGTTAAGATAGAAGGAAAATATACACGTGCTGCTGAAGGTGGCTTCGGTTTTGCTAAAGCAGCCGGAAACTATGGCGGTGCTATGCTGCCTTCTAAAAAAGCAGTGGAAGAAGGTTACGACCAACTGATATGGACCGACGCTAAAGACCACAAATACATTGAGGAAATGGGCGCTGCTAATGCCATGTTTGTGCTGGACGGCAAACTGATCACCCCATCTTTAGACCTTCATACCATTTTGGACGGTGTTACACGTGATACCGTTATCACACTTGCCCGCGACTGGGGTTATCCTGTTGAGGAGCGCCGCATTGCTGTTGCTGAAATTGTTGAAGGTGCTAAAAACGGTAAGCTGACCGATGCTTTTGGCGCGGGAACCGCTGCTACCATTGCACCGGTAGGTTCTATTAGCTATGAGGGCGAAGAATATTTCTTAAGCGATCCGAAAACACGCGAATTCTCACAAAAAGTACTGAATACATTGAACAGCATCCGCTATGGCAATACGCCTGATCCGCATGGATGGAATTATATGATATAAGTTTTAAATCCGAACCACAGATTATAAACCTAATAAAAAATGGCCTTGAAATTCAAGGCCATTTTTGTGTCTTATTTAACTTAATCAACTTTAAGAGATACAGTAGAACTTTTACCAAAAACGATCTTTTGCGATGGATCGGATGGCTTGGCATTCCATAAACACTCGCGTACGGTTAAGCTTTGTGTTTGAGGATCAAGCGAGATAAATTGAAAAGATAATAAAGTTTCATCCTTAGAAGAATACTTGCCTTTCATTGGCGAATCGACGCGAAAAGTATTCAGATTGACATCATTGTCAGGGCCGTGATAAACATAAAACTGATTCCAGTTACTGTTACCATGGAAATAGGCTTTAATATTGGGATGCGCCTTTAAAAACTTAACGAAACCACGCTGTTCAATAGCGGTCGCACCATCGTCTTTAGAAGCAATGGGACCCTCCTTATAATTTTCAGCAACCAGGTTCTCAAACTTGTTTTTGGTGGTCATGTCATGTGGTGGCAACGGATTGGTGAAGTGCTTCGACTCACATTCAGGCTGATCATGCGTAAAAATGATCACCGGTGTAGTCTTTGCCACAGTATCGAGATCCTTTTGCATCCAGACGCGCTCTGCAGAATCCGGCCACAAGGTGATGAACATCATGTGAATGCCTTTCATGTTATATGAATAGTTAACCTTGTCCTTTGCGTAATCATAATCGGCATTGGTCAAGGGTTGTTGTGGCTTCAGCATTGCATTATATATCTTAACCATCGCGGTTGGATCGGTAAGCGGCTTCATCGGCTTTGCATATCCTATTGCATTGGAGATATCATGGTTACCCGGCACCATCAATAATTTTACAGGGTTGCCCTGGTGATCGTTCAGCTTAAGCTTGTGCATATAATCATCGTCAAATTGCGCCCATGATGCTGCAGAACTTTGTATAGGTATTTCCATACGGTTAGTAATGTCCCCGCCTTCAACAATATAATCTACATACCCGATGCGCCTGCCTGCGTCAATACCAACATCTGCCGGGAGCACAAGTTCCGGTAAAGTATTCATTTGGGCTATCATTGCGGCGTTTACCTTATAGCCTGCTACATCAGTATCGCCCCTGAATTTTTCGCGGGTAATGCCAAAATGCGCGTCGGAAGTAAATATCATGTGAATATTCTGACTGTAGCCATTCTGCAAGCTGATGAATAATGCGACGATCAGTATTAATATGATCTTATTTCTGCTCATGATAAGTCTTTAAATTACTTTCTTTTATAAAAAGAGATAGTAGCCAGTTTGCCGGGGTAACCCTTTATTTCCGTATCGGTATAATAACCTGAGCCGTCAGCAGCAAACCCAACGCCCTCCCCTTGCGGTTCGTTATCCGCATAAGGTGACACCTCAGGCTGCATCATCAACCCATCAGAAATACTTGTTCCTGCGGGTAGCTTCCAATACCAGATCAGCTCATTGCTGCGAAGCAATATCTCTGTTCCATCAGGAGATATATCGCCACCCGTAGCCTTATTAAAATACAATTGCACCACAGGCGTCAGTGTAGTAACTGAGGTAGTACTTTGCGGATACCGCGCAACGTATATTTGAGACAAATTACTTTGTTTGCTGGCGATATAGATATCTTTAGTGGCAGGGTCAACCATAAGTGTTTCTGCATTGCGGGGGCCATCAGGGTATTTTAGCTCGATATCATCTACATTGGTAATATTAATTGTGGCCGGCAGGTTCATGCCTGTCAGATCAGGCTCAAGAAACCTGTAAACATGTACCGTAGAATATTTAGAATTATTATCACCGATATCACCCAGGTAAACATAATATTTACCCGGCACCGGGCCGGGGCCTACAGCAATATCCTCCCAATCGCGATTGCTTACAGGCATGTTCAGTGTGCCGATGTTGGCGCCAGTCCCATTGGTCAGATATACCTGGTCAGGGTTTCCGCTATCATTATGAATATAAAGTATGCCAGGATTGATCCTGCTCGCGGCCACGCCCGATATTTCTAAAAGATCTGTTCGCTGCAGATCATTGACAACCGGAACAGCATCAAAGGACTGTGTAGTATCAAGCCCTGAAACATTATAGGTTGTTTTTGGAAGTGTTACCGCAGGTGGTTGATTATTGGAAGTAGTATCCTTAACAGGTGCAATTGTATTTGCTGACTTTTTACAGCTAAATACAGAAAGAAGTAAAAAGCATAACAACCCAATGCTATGCTTTTTACGGTTAAAATGGATTGTTATGCTGAATATCATTATCAGAAAAAGGCATTAGTGTTGGTTACCGGTACCATCACTTTGGTAGCAACCCATGTCTTTACCCGGAGGGGTAATGCCGCTTGAACCAAAGTTTGGATCTACAGGGATACCCTGGGTGATTGCCGCGATCTTAGTTGGATCTGTAGTGCCTTTACCAATAGCCGGCGAACCTGCCTGTAAATGGAAGTTATAGCTATCAACCGAACACTGAGTAACCCAGAAATTATTAGCAGCCGGAAGCGGATAGTTAACAAACATCGGGTTGTTTTTACCTACCAATGAAGTGCCGTCATAAGTTTCACCTACAGTATAGCTTGAACCAAGGAAGGAAGCCATGTTCGGGATATCAGTTGCTTGTGGAATAGTAACAACTGCCTGTGCACGGTTATCCGGTACAAACTGGCCGCATATCGTAGCGTTATCACCATAATAGTAGTTATAACCATAAGCAGTTTTAGTGATCAGATCGTTTGCGTTATAAGAGGTATCAGCCAGGTATACTTTATTACCACCCGGGCCGCCAGCTATACTTACACCGAAAGAGCAGTGAACAATCAGGTTGTTATAAAGTGCTGCGCTCGAATTGTTCTCGATCTCAACAGAACCGCTTCGCGCACCAAACACGCCATTATTCCTGAAACCATCGTTAATATAGGTGTTATTGTACATAGTGAACTGGCATTCGCCTGCAGTTGTACCGTCGCTTGCAGTTTTGGTGCCCTTAGTAGCACCGCCTATGATAAGGTTATATGCCATATTACCTACAGCGCTGCCTTTTGCATTGAAACCATCGCCACCGTCGCTACCGCATTTTTCCATAGTGTTGCGCATGATATTGTAGTGGCCGCCATAGAAACGGGTAGCATCATCAGGTGAACCGTAGATCCATGAGTCTTCCATAATGAATACCCCGTTCGGGTTTTCAAAGTACAAGATAAACTGAGCGCCGGTTTTTAATGAGTTTGCGTTCGCGAATGGCAACGCCTTCAGGGCTGCACCGCCAAAATCAAGATGGGTCCATTTTAAAACAACCAGGTTACTGGTATTGCTGCAATAAATGCCACCCCAGCCGCCAACATAAGCCGAATCCTGGCCTAATACAGATGCGCCTGTTTTTTTGCTTCTGCGCGGATCGGTAATAGTAACGGGAGCGTCTTTTGTACCCAGGCTGATCAGGTCGCCGTTAACGATGAAATTAGCACCGTTGGTCATGTTGATCTTAACACCTTTTTGTATAAGCAGCGTGTCGCCTGCGTTAATGGTAATGTCACCGCCTACGGTGTAGGTCTGACCGGCAAGCAATGTACCCTTGTAGCTTCCTGCTGCCAATACACCCGAGTTAGGGATGGCCTTACCAACCTGGATCTGCGGTTGCGAGATCTCAGTTTTATCACTCTTCTTACTGCACGATACCAGCGCTAAAAGTGACATTCCGATCGAAAGAATCTGTAATTTTTTCATAAAAAGTGGAATGAATAATGATTATTGTTTTTTAATTGTTAAATACTTATTTGTTAAAAGTTATACTTGGCGCCCAGGCTATAGCGTGCATAGAACTGGTCATACTGCACAGTTGTATAATTGGGACTTTCCTGGTGCGGATATTTTGATGCACCGCTATAATTCGATTCGTTATTTTGTTTGATGAACAGCTCGTATGGTGTATTGAGCAGGTTGTTAGCCTTTACATACACAATAAAGTGCCTGCCTATCTTTTTCTGAGCCGAAAAATCAAGGAAAGTCGCTGGTTTCTCCCAGGTGTCCAGGCCATAATAGGTAGACACCGCAGCTATACGTTCACCAGTATAAGCTAATGATAGCTGCGCATCGAGCCCCAGCTTTTGGTCTTTATACAGCAAAGAAACGTTGCCTATGTTCGCCGCCTGGCCTTGCAGGGGTCTTGTTTGTGTGCGGTGTATCAGATCGCCCTGAACATTAACCGTTTTAGGTGTGGTGATCTGCGAGTTAGTATAAGTATAATTAACAGATGCACCAATATTGCCGAAGTATTTAGTAGCTAATAATTCAGCTCCAAGGTTTCGTGCAGATGCGCTTGGATTATTTGGTATATAAAATAAGGTTGCGCCGCCAGAGGCCTGTTGAAGAGATGTTTCTATCGGGTCGATCAGGTGTTTATAAAAACCGCCAACCATAAACTCGTCAAACACGCCGGGGAAAAACTCATACCGTATATCATAGTTATCAATAACCGTATGTTGTACATATGGGTTACCAACGTGGCCATAAAATGCATCGTCCTGTGAATCATCTACGGCCGGTACAAGGTCATAAAAAGATGGCCTTAATACAGATTTGTAATACGATGCCCTTATTGCCTGCTCATCTGTTAATGCATATTTGGCATTAATGCTCGGCAACAGGTCGGTATAGGTAATATCTCCTGACTTACCCGGAAAAGTAACAGGAAGGCTTGAATTATAACTCTGCTCTGTACTTTCCTCCCTTATACCAAATATAATATTCAGCTTGCTGGTGATGTCATATTTGATCATACCGTAAATGGCGTCGATGTTTTCGGTGAAGGTGTAAACACCGGCATCCGTCCGGTATGAACCATACGCATAAGTTGTATCCAGGTCTTTCCATTGGAACTTAGCATTTGGAATAGATGTATATAGCTCCGGTTCGGGCGGCGACGAACCCGGGATATCCGTATTCGACAAAGTGTATGCATTCCGGAAGTTATCCCTTGTCTTGTGCCTCGCCATGCCGCCGATGGAAAACTCGGCAGTGTGGCCAAAAACATTATCAGTTTTATAATGAAGATTTAAATAACCTGAAAGGTCCTTATCTGTATTATGCTGCCACTCGCGCGTTTCATTACCTACCATAACAGGCCCGGCTTGTATGCTTGTTGGCGTAGATGAACCATTAGGAATGTTTTCCTGGAATTGGTAATTGGAATCAAATTCAGCCATATCAGGTAACTTCTCGGTTGCCTGCGACGTAGTACCTATCCAGTCTATAGAAAACCCTTTGAAAATGTTATTATGCTTTCCGCTTAAAGTAACATTGTAAATACTTTGAAGATCCGACCGGGTTTGCGTTCTGTCATCGATAGAAAAAGGGCCATGGTAGCCATTGAAAGAGTAGCCGCCATAAGTTGTTTCCTGGGTTTCGCGTACCCTGTATTCATCCAATGCAACGTAGGTACCAAACAACTTGACCGAGTTATTATTATTAAATTTATAATCTACCGAAGCCATTGCACCGTAATGATCTACCTCGGAAGAATACTGTCTGTTATCAGAACTTTGAAAAGCAGTTTCCTGGTTTGGCGTATTAATATTAGGCGATGTACCTACGGTGCTTGTTTGTACTACCACAAAACTGTTATCGCCCTGGTAAAGATTTTGCAAACTACCCGCGAACATTACACCCAGCTTATTGTTCAGGAAACGGTCGCCGATGGTGAGGCTCGCCGTTTTATTTATAGGAGCGTTTGCTTTTGAGGTAAGCAGGTTCTGGTAAGGGAATTCACTAAGTGACGCAGCATTATTCGGATGTATTTCTCCGGGTGATTGATTGTTCACCGTGCTGCGGTCAAAAGATTCAAAACTGCGGTCAAAAAATATCTGGCTATAACCTGTGCCAACTTCTCCTTCTACCTTCAATTTGTCTGGGGCCGATTTCATTACCAGGTTAACCACACCGCCCGAGGCATCGCCCTCCATATCAGGCGTAAGTGTTTTATAAACCTCCAAACGGTCAACTAATCCCGCAGGAAAAATGTCCAGTGGCAAATACCTGTTCCTGTTATCAGGGCTTGGGATCTTGATACCATTGATAAGCGTAGTATTATATTGCTTGTCCATCCCGCGGATGATCACGTGACGGGCATCACCGGTATTGTTCCTGTCGATAGATATGCCCGACATCCTGCCCAACACATTTGACACCAGCACATCCGGCGAAATAGCTATTGATTGTGCCGAAACCGCATTAATCGTATTACCAGAGTTTTTTTCTGCAATACGGGCGGCCGCATCAGTTTCTTTACCAACATGCTCTACCACAGCCACTTCGTCAATAGGCGTTGCATTATCAGCCAACGCAACATTCAAGGTGGCCACCTTACCGTCTGTAACCTCCACTGTATATTCCTGGGTAGTTTTGTATCCTACAAAATGTACCTGTAATTTATAAGTACCTGCAGGCACATTTTTAAATGTGTAAACACCATCCAGTTTAACCAAGGTGTTGAGTTGGAAGTTATCTTTCTGGATATGTACGGTGGCGCCTATCAGGGTTTCGCCGGTTTTGGCATCGGTTACGTTACCTTTAATTGTTTGTGCATGTAAAACTGTGCTAAAGGCAGCCAGTATTACGGTGATTAAAAAGAACCTTAAAGTGAATGGTATAGTTGATCTCATCAATAGTTAGAAATTATGCGGTTAAGAAATAGGGAAGAGAGGGTCTTGAGCAGTAATACTCTAAAACCTTTGCTGTAAATTTCGATACCTGTTTGAAGGAAGGCCTTGCAGGCCAATGATGGTTAGACCAGCTTGCGGATCGTTATTAATTTCTTTCTGACCGACATTATCATCGATCATGGAAGAGGCAGTTGAGGGGCTAAAAATCTGTTCCATGAAAAGGCATTTTGGCGCAAAGTGCCCTTCCAATTTTGGATAAATTCTGAATTTTACACCGCAGGAAAAATCCTTAATAGAAAGATTTTTTTAACTTAACATTAAGGGTGTATTTGATACAATAAGTTATGTTTGGGTAACATTAGATTTACTCTACCGTAACAGTCAACCCTTCCTGCTGAAGAATTTTCCGGTAGACTTCCATTTCGGTAAAAGAACCTTCTAAAATAGCACATTTACCTTCGTTATGTACTTTCCATGCTATCTTTTCGGCTTGGGCTTCAGAGTAGTCTAAATATTTCATCATGCAGAATATCACATGATCAAATGTATTCACATCATCGTTCCATAATATCAAACGATGCATTTCCTTGAGACCGGCGAGGATCTCTTCTAATGTAAGGGTTTCTTCCTGGGTTTCTGTTGGCATATTGTAACCACAAATTTACCTAAAAGCAGACAATAAAATAATTAAAAGCGTGTTTACCCAACAACAAAGCAAAAGGCCCCTTTAAAACAACATATGAACCATAATTTAACCCGGCTCACTTTTATCTCCGTAATATTATTTACCACTTTCAACCTATCGCAAGCGCAGGATAAAAAGGCGCAAAATACGCTGCAATCTCCTCCCGCTAATATAACTATCGACGGTGACCTGAAAGACTGGGGCGACAGCCTGCGGTATTACAACGAGGATAAAAAAATATACTATAGCCTGGCTAATGACAAGGACAACCTTTACATGGCCATCCGCATAAACGACCGCAGCGAACAAGCGAGGATATTACACGCGGGGTTTACTTTAAGCATAGACCCACGCGGTAAAAAGAAGGAAACTTTTTCGGTGACTTTTCCTTTAGGCGGCCAGCAAACCGATAATTATCAATCACTTACAGCACAAGAGGATACAGGCAGACTTAACGAAGATGCAAGGGATGAACAGATAAAGGCCCGGCTTACCCGCCTACGGGAAATAAAAGTGACCGGGTTTAAGGATGTAGAGAGTGATATGATCACTACGTCGAACACCTATGGTTTTAAAACCGCTATTGACTTTGACAAAGATGGTACCTTAGTTTATGAGCTGGCCATTCCTCTGAAGTTTTTCCATGCAGATGATCTGACCAAAAACGAATGGGCATTTAATTTCCGGATAAACGGTATTAGCAAACCATCTCAAAACCGCAACAATGATGGACAGGAAGATGCAGGCTTTGGAGGCCGCGGAGGCCGTATGGGAGGTGGAATGGGCGGCGGCCGTGGCATGCATGGCGGGCACGGCGGTCAACGTTATGCCGGCGGTGACCAAAGTTCAGACCATAGCGAAATGTCTAAATCGGTTGATTTCTGGGAGAAATTCTATCTGGCGAAATAGGGGTTGGAGATCAGAGGTTAAAGATTAGTATTAAAAGTTGTTCGATATAAATGACCAACACGACCGCTCCAACCAACCCTAAAACTTATTCTTCCACATCATACTCTCTACCGGGCGGGTGGTAGGATTGTTGTATTTAGCGTTTGATTTAGTATTGTACAGGATTTCTATCTCGCCTTCCACCGCGAAATAGATCAGCTGTCCAATTGGCATACCCGCATAGATCCTCACCGGCTGCGCAACAGATATCTCCAGCGTCCAGGTATTGCAAAAACCCACATCACCTTTGCCGGCTGTAGCGTGTATATCTATGCCTAAGCGACCAGTGCTCGATTTCCCTTCCAGGAAAGGAACATGGCGGTGTGTTTCAGTATATTCCATCGTAACGCCCAGGTATAAAGTATTAGGCTGCAGTACAAAGCCTTCTTTTGGTATCTCAAAGCCATCTATTTCATTATGCACCTTTGCATCAAGCACACGGCTGCGGTATGTTGCCAGGTGTTTCCCCAAGTGAACATCGTACGAGTTGGTGCCCAGGCACTCACGTTTAAACGGTTCAATAATAATATAGCCTTTGTCAATTTCCTCAAGAATACGCTTGTCTGATAAAATCATAATACGAATGATAACTGGCCTAAATTAGAATTATTTGACATAAGTTTGCCATGCTTTTTGCAATTTTACTTTTATGGCTATAGCATACAGAAAGCAGGTCGATAGTGATACCGAATTTGCTCTTTGGAAGATAGAAGAGAAGACCGAAGACCTCTATAATCAGTTGAAGCTGGATGAAGATGAAAAGGCTTATGTGAAACTGCTGAGTCATGGCAAACGGCATCTGCACTGGCTTGGTACCCGCGTACTATTACGCACCATGCTGAATACCAGCGAATACATCGACTGCAAGGTTGATGCGCACGGCAAGCCTTACCTGGTAAGTCTGCCCTACCACATTTCACTGAGCCACTCGTTTGATTATGCAGCGGTAATGATCAGTAAAAGCCAGCCGGTAGGGATCGATATTGAACAGATCAAAGAAAAAGTAGAGCGTATAGCCGCTAAATTTATGCGCCCTAAAGAAATGGCTTTCATCAGCGAGTCTCATAAAATAGACCAGCTTTATGCCTGCTGGTGCGCTAAAGAGGCTGTTTATAAATGTTATGGCCAAAAAGAAGTGTCTTTTGCTGATAATATCTCGTTAGAACCGTTTAATTTTGCTAAAGAGGGCCAGGTAAACGCTCGTTTACACAAAGGAACAACCGACCTTGCCTACAAGGTTGATTATCTTCAATATGAAGATTATATGATAGGCTACGTTAGAGGATAAGTAACATGAAGAACAAGAAGGTACATTTTCAGGATTGGGGGCTTATCGATTACAAAGAAGCATGGGACAAACAAGAAGCCCTGTTTGGTGATACCGTTGCTTTAAAAACAAAGATCCGTAATCTTAAAGTAGTAACCGAGGGTGACGAATACCAGGAAGAAACGCCTACACCTAATTACCTGGTTTTTTGCGAACATCCGCATGTGTACACTTTGGGCAAAAGCGGCAAACCCGAACACTTGCTATTGGATGAGCAGGGATTGAAAGAGAAAAAGGCCTCATACTATCCCATTAACCGTGGAGGCGATATTACCTACCACGGGCCGGGACAAATTGTGGGCTACCCTATTATCGACCTCGATAACTTTTTTACAGATATACATTTATACCTGCGTACGCTGGAAGAGGCTGTGATCCTGACTCTTGCTGAATACAACCTACAGGCAGGCCGCTATCCGGGCTATACCGGCGTGTGGTTTGATGCCGACAAATACAACGCCCGCAAAATATGCGCAATGGGCGTGAGGTGCAGTCGTTGGGTTACGATGCACGGTTTTGCATTCAATATCAATGCCGACCTGGATTATTTTAAGAATATAGTCCCTTGTGGTATCGACGATAAAGATGTAACCTCCCTGCAGCGTGAGCTCGGCCGAAAAGTTGACGAAGAAGAAGTAAAGCACCTATTGAAAGGTCATATTGCTGATTTATTTGGGATGGAGCTGGTTTAGATTAAAGCAAAAGGTAAACGGTTGGGCGCCAGCCGGGCTATCCGCTTATACCCTTCAGGCCTTACACACAAAGCCGGTATCCGCTTCTATCCCTGGCGCATTGTCAGAACCAGGATTTTAGGATTTGACGATTTTCATGATTCTTAAAGTATATTCAAAAAGCGCCCTGGGATAGAATGTCATAACCAGCGGGCCGGGAGTATGGCGTGAATGCCGGTTTAGCTTTTGGGATGGGGTACCAAAAGCGTAATGCGCCGCAGGCGAATTAAACCGGAAGAGCGGGCTGAAGCATTGGTTATGACTTGACTTTTGCGGCACTTTGTGTCAAGACAAAGTGCCAGAGTTTTCTAAATTATCCTTACTATTGGATTGCCGTATGCCCCAAAAGCACGTTAGCGCCAATAAACCTATGGTTACCCAATCAACCCATACTTTCAGTTATCTCGCCCTGGGCGATTCTTATACTATTGGCGAAGCTGTACCCCAAGCAGAGTCGTTCCCGTACCAATTGGCTGCTCAATTAAATGCACAAGATTTCAAAATAGCCGAACCTCATATCATTGCAGTAACCGGCTGGACCACCGATAATCTTATCGGTGCTATTCAGCAAAGTGATATTCTCAATAAGCATTTTGATATTGTCACTCTGCTCATCGGCGTGAACGATCAGTACCAGGGATTGAGACAGGAACACTATAAAACTAACTTTAAACAGTTGCTTCAAACTGCTATCGGTTTCGCCAACGGCAATACCGATCGTGTTTTTGTACTGTCGATACCCGATTATGGCGTAACGCCTTTTGCGCAAGGCCACGGTAGCATCATTGGGCCGCATATCGACCAGTTCAATGCCATTAACAAGGAGATCAGCGAGGCAGCCGGTGTGTATTATGTTGATGTAACGCCCATTTCCCGCAAAGCCGCTACCGAACCCGATCTTATTGCATCTGATGGGCTTCATCCCTCCGGAAAAATGTACGGTCTGTGGGTACAGCAACTAAGTGCGGAAGTTGAGAAGGCGAAACATTAAGTCGGTTTAATATCGAATAACGAATGCCGAATGTCGAACACTGAAGTTGTTGAACAGGCAAAAACCTTTAGTTTAATATCGAATGCCGAATATCGAACGCTGAAGTTACTTCGACATTCATTATTTATTATTCGGTGTTCGATATTTTTTGAAGCAGGAAAAACCTTTATCCTTTCGCCCCACCCTTCATCCATTCCGAATAGGTAGTTTCTTCAGGAACATCCGTCCGGCTTTCAAAATGCAGACTGTAACCATCAGGGTCTTTGAGCGACACATCCCACAGGCCGTTGCCAACGAAAGGTTCATTCACAGATACACCCTTTGAAACAAATTCGCGGTAAAGGGCCAGCGAATCCCGGCATTGGAACCATACCGACACTCCTGCACCGGGTTTATCGCCCATCAGGTAAGGTTTCGTAGCCGATGTCCTGAACTCCTGCAGCATCAGCGGACCGCCTTCACGCTGCAGCCAGCACCATTCTATTTTGCCACGTGGTGTCCAGGTGTTGAGCACTGAAAAACCCAATCCGTCT
>JBQCEA010000266.1:0-9856 GCA_051960695.1 Mucilaginibacter sp.
ACCTGTGTGGCTGGAGTTGTCCGCTCATCCCATGGTTTAAGCATACAAAACATGGAACCGCTGTTGGAGTTGGCACCGCCATTCAGGATATTAAACCCTGACACCGCTGTATAATGTAATATACCGGGTGTTGAAGTTACAATTGCCATCAGCTTTTTCATCACGTCGACAGACTGCGTGGTAGCTGAAGCATCAGGTAATTGGAAAGTAACGAAAAGACGGCCGCCATCTTCCGAAGGAACAAACCCGGACGGTTTGGCTTTAAACAAAAGATAGGTCCCCGCACAAATACATACCAATATAATGATCACGTATCTGGTATTCTTGATGCTCTTCCTTACGCCGTTGGTATATTTATTAGCCAGCCAATCAAAGCCTGAATTGAAGCGGTCATAAAACTTATCTATCCACTTAAAGCGGTTCGCTTTACGATGGCTTGGCCTCAAAAGCAAGGTACAAAGTGCTGGTGTAAGCGATAATGCAACGAATGCCGAAATAACTACCGATATGGCTATAGTGATAGCAAACTGCTGGTATAAACGCCCTACTATACCTGGAATAAACCCTACAGGAACAAAAACCGATGCCAGGATAAGCGCTATGGCAACCACCGGTGCTGATATCTCCTTCATCGCGTGGTAGGTAGCTTCTTTAGGCGACATATGCTGCTCGTCAATATAGTGCTGCACCGCCTCAACGACAATAATGGCGTCATCCACAACGATACCGATGGCCAGCACAAAGCCGAACATGGTAAGCGTATTAATAGTGAATCCTAAAGGAATAAAGAAGCAGAATGTAGCCAAAATAGAAACCGGAATGGCTAATATGGGTATAAGAGATGAACGCCAGCTTTGCAGGAAGAACAAAACCACTATAGCAACCAGTCCAAGCGCTTTTAGCAGTGTGCCTATCACTTCCTGCATGGATACCTTTATAATGGTAACAGATTCAAACGGCACGATATAATCCACATCCGTAGGAAAGGATTTTTTTAACCTCGCCAGCTCAGCATATATATTTTCGGCTGTTTGTAATGCGTTACTACCCGGTGATTGATACACCGATATCATTGAACACCGGTTGCCATCTGTAAATGCATTACTTGCAAACGTAAACTTACCCAGCTCAACCCGGGCAACATCTTTCAGATATACCAGCTCACCGGTCGTAGGAATGGTTTTTACAACTATGTTCTGGTAGTCTGAAACCTTGTTCAGCATACCGTTCACCAATATGCCGGTTTCATATACCTGCGACGGCTTTTGCGGCGGCGAGCCTGTAGATCCCGCTGCCACATATACGTTTTGGGAGTTGAGCGCACTGATCACATCTGCCGGCGTAAGACTGTAAGAAGCCATCTTATCCGGGTTCATCCAGATACGCATACTAAACTGGTCCGTCCGCGCACTTACGTCGCCAACACCCGGTACACGCAGTATAGCATCCTGAATAAAGGTGCTGGTATAGTTATCCAGGAAAGTAATATTATGCGTATGCTTAGGCGAATAGATCGCTATCAGCATTAACTGATCGGGGTTACTTGCGCGTACAGTCATACCCAATTTACTCACCACTGTTGGCAATATTGGCTTGGCTATGCCTAAGCGGTTTTGCACGTTCAACGCCGCTATCTGCGGATTGGTACCGACATTAAAAGTAACCCGCAGACTTATACCGCCGCTATTAGTACTGGTACTTTGCATATACTCCATCCCCGGAGTACCATTCACCTGTTCCTCAATAGGCGTTGCAACAGTTTGCTCAACAGTTTGGGCATCGGCTCCGGTGTACGAGCCATAAATACTTACGCTTGGAGGAGATATATTAGGATATTGATCGACCGCAAGATTGAAAATGCAGATCACTCCCGAGATCATTAATACTAAAGATATTACGATCGCAGTAACCGGCCTTTTTATGAATGTATTTGCTATCATTCGTGCTCGGGTTTACTCAAATCTCGTGATTTTTGGATCTCGTATTCCAATTCAGGGTCAATATTTTCTGCTTCAACCCTCCTGGCTTTTTCCATCAGGTCCTCATGATGTTCGCGCAGCCATGCCAGTCTTTCTTTACCATAAGAGAATCGCGTGATCAATACAAAAAGGACCGGAACAATGAATATAGCCAGCGTAGTAGCAGCAAGCATACCGCCAAGAACGGTTAAGCCTATGGTACGGCGTGCAACGGCACCTGCCCCGCTGGCAAATACCAGTGGCAATACCCCCAGTATAAATGCCATTGAAGTCATGACGATAGGGCGCAAACGAAGGCTAACCGCGTCTAATGTCGATTTGATCAGCTCTTCTCCCCTGTCAACGCGGACCTTTGCAAATTCTACGATCAGGATCGCGTTCTTAGCTGCAAGACCGATGAGGGTGATCAAACCTATCTGCGCATAAACGTTATCTGTTAAGCTTGGCACTAATTCCAGGGCAAGTATCGCACCAAAAGCACCCACAGGAACTGCGAGCAACACTGAGAAAGGTACCGACCAGCTTTCATATAATGCAGCCAAAAACAGGAACACGAATGTGATGGAGAAAAGGAAGATGTATACCGTAGTTGATCCTGCTTTTATTTCCTCATAGCTTAAACCAGAGAACTCATAAGTATAGCCTTCTGGCAGTACTTTAGCAGCTACATCCTGTAATGCCGATAACGCAGCAGAACTGCTATACCCGGCTGATGATGAACCATCGATCTCAGCAGTCCTGAAAATGTTAAAGTGCGAAATAAGCGGAGCTGCTTCTGTTGGCGCGTAGCTTACCACGGTTCCTAAGGGCACCATTTGTCCGGCTTGGTTACGCACGTAGTATTTATTAATATCAGATATAAAAGTACGATAAACTGTATCAGCTTGTACCACCACGTGGAAAGTGCGGTTATAAGTAGTAAAATCATTGATATACAAACTACCCATATAAGCCTGTATCGTAGTAAACACATCCGCCACGTTAACGCCAAGCTTCTCGCATTTTACGCGATCAACTGTAAGATTATAATCAGGCGTATGGGCTGCATAAAATGTAAATGCTTTACTGATAGCAGGGTTTTTATTTGCTTCGGTTATAAAACGATTAACAACCGTTTCAAACTGCTGTAAATTATCATTGGTGCTCCGCTGCTCTAACTGAATACTGAAACCAACCGTTGAACCAACGCCAGGCAAAGGTGAAGGCTGTATAACCTCGACGTTTGCATTGCGTATCCCGGCATCGGCTATACGTTTTTGCAATACAGAAATAATGCCTGGCACCTGCTCGCTTGACTTCGAACGTTCATCCCAGGGAGCAAGCTGACAGAAGATGGTACCGTTGTTTGAATTACTTGCATTTGTTACTACGTTAAGGCCTGATAATGCCGCGTAATGCGCTACACCTGGTGTTGTGGAAACCACATGCATTAATTTCGACATCACATCAATGGACTGTGCAGTAGACGAGGCCGGCGGCAATTGGAAGGTAACATACAGGTTGCCGTCATCCTCTGAAGGGATAAAGCCTGGAGGCTTGTGCTGGAACATACAGTATGCCCCTACGCACACGCATATCAGCAAAATAACGATGTACCTTGCACCTGAAATACTCTTCTTAACGCCGAGTGTATACTTATCGGTTACGCGCTGAAACCATTCGTTAAACTTGGTGAAATATTTGGTAAGCCCTTTGTTCTTTTTGCTTTCGTCCGTTGGTTTTAGTAGTAAAGAGCAAAGCGCAGGGGTTAATGACAACGCAATAAATGCCGAAATAACCACCGAAATGGCAATAGTAATGGCAAACTGCTGATACAAACGCCCGACAATACCCGGTATAAAGCCAACCGGTACGAATACCGCCGCTAAAATGAGCGCAATAGCCACTACCGGCGCAGATATATCCTTCATTGCCTGGTAGGTAGCTTCCTTGGCCGACATTCCCTCGTGGTCGATGTAATGCTGCGTAGCTTCTACCACAATAATGGCATCGTCAACTACGATACCGATGGCCAGCACGAAACCAAACATCGTGAGGGTATTAATAGTGAACCCTAACGGGATAAAGAAGCAAAACGTACCAAAAATAGATACGGGAATAGCCAGCACCGGAATAAGCGTTGACCGCAGGTTTTGCAGGAACACAAATACAACTATGGCCACCAGCGCTAATGTCATTAACAAGGTAAATACCACGTCGCGCATGGAAACCTTTACTACAGTTACCGATTCGAATGGAACGCTGTATTCAACATCAGCAGGGAAAGTTTGGCGTAATTTCTGCAGTTCAGCATAAATGCCGTTTGCTGTTTCCAATGCGTTACTTCCCGGTGCCTGGTAAATTTCGAGATATGATGCACGTTTGCCATCAACAAACGAGTTACTTGAGAAGGTGAATTTACCCAGCTCAACCCTTGCAACATCTTTCAGGTAAACCAGTTCACCAGTCGAGGGTATAGTTTTTACGATGATATTCTCAAATTCCGAAACCTTGCTTAAACGCCCATTCACCAAAATACCCAACTCATACGTCTGACTTGACGATTGCGGCGGAACACCCGCTGTACCGGCTGCCACCTGCACGTTCTGCGCATTTAATGCGCTGATGACATCCGACGGCGTGAGGCTGTAAGAAGCCATTTTTTCCGGGTTCATCCAGATACGCATACTGAAATCATCCGTAAAACGGTTAATACTGCCCACTCCCGGCACACGCAACAGCGCGTCCTGGATAAAGATGTTGGTATAGTTATCGAGGAAGGTAATATTATGGGTTCCCTTTGGCGCATAAATAGCCACCATCATCAGCATACTTGGGTTGAGGGCGCGGACCGTAAGTCCCAGCCTGCTTACCACTGCCGGCAATAATGGGGTTGCTATACTCACACGGTTTTGTACATCCAGCGCAGCCACGTCAATGTTAGTACCGATCTTGAAGGTGACGTTCATGGTCATCAATCCATTATTGGTACTGTTGCTTTGCATATACTCCATGCCGGGCGTACCGTTCACCTGCTCTTCAATGGGCGTAGCAACGGTTTGCTCTACTGTTTGAGCATCGGCACCGGTAAACTGACCGGTAACCTGCACAATAGGCGGCGTAATATCTGGATATTGGTCTATAGGGAGCAGCAGGATACATACCGTACCTGTAATTACCAATACTATTGATATAACTATGGCAGTTACAGGTCTCTTAATAAAGGTATTAGCAATCATATATCGTTGTCATCTAAGCGCATCGGGATCTGCGCAATTGTCAGTACTTTATTAACGTCCTCTGCCGGCTGGTGCAACTTTGTTAGCTGTGGTTATAGGCGAACCATCATGTAAAGATTGTACACCGTCAACCACGATACGCTGGCCTTCTGTGATGCCGCTTTTGATCACCACATTAGGGCCGATGGTCTGGCCGGTCTGTACTTTCACTTGTGCAGCTACCAATCGCGGCTTTTTAACTGAATCAGATTTAGCATTAGGCCTATTGACTACGCTATCCTTGGCTACAAATACAAAATATTCACCCATTTGCTCAATAACGGCTTTGTTTGGCAATACCAGCTGCGGCCCGGTATCCTGGTTATGCACTCTAACTAAACAACTCATGCCTACACGCAAAACATTTTTGGGGTTCGGGAACACAAGGCGCACCCGTATAGAACCGGTTTGTGAATCAACAGCACGGTCAATAACGGCTATTTTACCCAAACCGGGATAAAGCGTATTGTCAGGTAATAAAATGGTGAACAATGAGTCAACATCACGCTGCTTACCATTTTGTAGTTGCTCAAAATGCGGCAATTGCTTTTCATTGATGAGAAAGTCAACCGCCATTGGGTTATTTGTTGAAATAGTATTCAAAACAGTAGATCCGGGATTTACAACATCACCCATTTTCACCATACTAAAACCGATAGTACCATCAAACGGAGCATACACAACGGCGTAATTCAGGTTTGTTTTAGCAGTTTTCACAGCCTGTTCGGCAGCTTTAACCATATTTTTTGCATTCTGTAAAGCAATAACTGCGTGATCATACTGCTGTTTAGCCACAGCGTTGTATTTGTTCAGATAATCATAACGATCAGCATCCTGTTGGGCCTGTACCAAATTACCTTGCTGAACCTGCAGATTAGCTATTGCCTGGTCATAAGCAGCCTGATACAAACGCCTGTCAATCTCATACAATTTCTGACCTTTGCTAACATGGGTACCTTCTTTGAAAAATATACCTGTAATAGCGCCCTGCACCTGTGGCAGCAGGTTTACCTGGCTTAAAGCCTGTGTGGTTGAAGGATATTTATCATAATATAAAACACGTTGGGCCTTTACTTGATATAGGTTTACGGGCACCTCGGGGTTTTGGGGCGGTTGCTTCTTTTTGCAGGCGCCTAAGACAAGGCAGCTAATGATAATGGTATTAAATAATACTCGGTTCATTTGGGGTGTTTGATTGTATGCGCTAATATGTAATGTTTCCCATTGCTTTTTCAAGGTCGATCTTGCTCGATAATACCGTGAACAATGTATTCAGATAGTTAATTTCAGATGTAATGAGATTAGACTCTGCAGTGATGACATTTAAATAAGGCACAATACCTTGTTTATACTGCAGGGTCACTACAAAATATGTCCGTTTGGCCAAGGCCACGTTCCTTTGCTGTAGTTTCAGGTTATAAATGTTACTCTTATAGTTAGCCAGCGAGGATGTATACTCGGCATATATCTGCGATTTCAAGTCCACCATTTGCCAGTCGAGGGTCTCTCTCCCCAGTTTTGCCTTACGCAAATTATTCAACCGTGAGAAACCTGTGAAAATAGGTATGCTGAAAGAAAGGCCGATCAATTGGTTTGGATATGACGTTGACAAAAGATTTGAAAAGCTATTGTTCTGATATGCCAGGTTATAATTATAAAATGCTGATACGGTAGGCAAGAATGAGAATCTGTAATAATGTACCTGCTCGTTTTGTAAGCTTTGTGCTGTCTGCAGTTCCTGGTACTCGATACGTTTTTCGTATGCCAGTTGCTTGGTAGTATCTATGTTGATACTTTCAGACATTTGCACAGTATCAAAACTCACGTTGAACTGTTGATTTGGCGGATAGCCCATTAAGCGCTTTAACGTTGCATATTGCGGAACTACATTCTCATTGGCCTGTTTTAGCTGGGCCATAGAGTTGTTAAGGGTAATTTCAGCCTCTTCGTAGTCAGTTTCGTCAACTATCCCTCCCCTGTACTGATGGTAAGCATCACGCAGGCTTTTGCCCAGGCGGGCTGTATCTTCCTTTAAAACATTGATCTGCTCAAGCGTAAGCAACACGTTGTAAAATGATTTGGTAACCGATGATACCAGGAATATCTTGGTACTGTCAGTCGCTTGTCTTGCCTGCTTCACATATAATGGCGCACTGCGGTATGCATATAACAGCGAAGGGCTGAAGATCGCCTGCGACACCTGTAAACCAGGGATAAATGTATTAGTGTACCCTTGTCCCCTTGAAGTTGTACCGGTGGTAGTAGTGCTACTCGCCGAATTGTTGCCTGAAGTTTGCAGATAATGTATCAGGTCGCCCGAAACCGTGGCTTGGGGCAGCCATGCGCCTAAAGCCACTGCATTGCTTGCTTTAGTAGCTTCGACATTTATCATGGATATATTTAAGCCAGGCTGATGCTGCATGGCATAATCGATACATTGTTTGAGCGTAAGGTATTCGCCATTGCCGTTTTTACCCGTGTCAGCAGTATGTTGGGGTATTACAAGGTTGTTTTTTATTGTATCAGGCACTGCCGGTATCGGCGGATTATCAGGATTTACCTTTTGGGCCCGCGTTAACGGAACAAAACCAAACAAACAAATGCCCTGCAACAACAGGCGGCGTGTGCCAGCTTTTGAAAAAACACTCACCATATTAAGAAACGATATTTGGCATTTTGATAAATATTAGCTTGCATCAGAAATATAGGAAATAATAGATCAAATAATTATTATTTCCTTATAGACAGATGGTTCGGCAAAGTTGCTAAAAAAGCCATACTGTTTTAAGTAACAATTTTGTTGACCTATGTTTAATACTAAAGTGCACTAATATTGTTACTTATGACACGGATATGTATTGATAAGAAATGCAATAATATCACCACGAGTAAGAGAGTGAGCATATATCTCACTGATCTATGTCATCAGAAAAACCTGTAAATACAAAACGAAGTTATATTAGTGATACTCCGTTTATTATTAACGCTGTTCAATACTTATCGCGATTGCCAATCCCCGGGAAAATATCCTGGGCTGCTTGATGAGCACTTCGCAATGAGGTATTTTTTGCTGTAACATAGGTTGCAAGGAAAACGTTTTTGTAGTCTCTGTATTCGCTTACTGCGCCTAAACGGTGCATAAACCGAATATATTGCCAGGCCAGGTCGGGCTGGTAACGCTTAAATCCGCTGCGGGCGCTTTTGGGATAAAGGTGATGGTTATTATGCCATTCACCTGCCACCAGGCCGGGCCATAACTGGTTGATCGACTTATCTTTTTTATGATAATCTATGCCATCACGCTGCTTATCGCGGCCATGTCCATGTCCGTCATAGTTAAAAGTGCGTACACCAATTGCCCATATACCTGCTGCCGCAAATAAGGAACAGGCCAGCTCATGACCACCTGCCAGGTAAAAGATCAAATACCAAAAGGACCAGTTAACGAGCCATATGGCAATTGAACGCAGTGGATTAGCATATGAACCCCAATATTGGTACTGTTTGTAAGTATTTCCTTTAACGCCCGTATGTGCCATTAGCCGTTGCACCCGGCTATAATCAGCTTCGCTCAAGTCTTTAGCTATTGGCTGATGGTTAACATCCGCCAAAAAGCAATACCAGAAACCTGCCTCAGCATTATAGGGATCACCCGGCTGATCAGATTTGGCATGATGGACATGATGGGAGATCACATAAATTTCTTCCGGGATAATGTTCAATACTAACTGTTGGGTAAAAAACCGCCAGAAACGATTTTTGAATTTATATGCGCCGTGCGTACAATAACGATGGTGCCATACCGTGCCATGGCTTCCCATAATTACCATACCATAAACAAAAACGTAAACGGCGGTGAGCGGGGTAAGAAACTTAAAAATGAAAAGCAAAAAGAAAGGTGACAAACACAATACCTTGAACCAGCTGAAAAAAGGCAGCCAGTTCTTCCGGTCGCGAAAAACGTTTAACCGCTTAAAAAACTCTTTGATGATATCGGTTTTGGTGGGCCGGATCAACACACCACATTCATCTTTCCAGCCATAAGATGGCGGTTGCAAAACATTATCTAAAAAAGCCATAAATTAATTAGGGGTAAAGGGGATATATATTAGTTAAAGCGCTTTCTCATAAGGATATGCCGCCAGGTATTCAAAATTATCTCTGGTCAGGTCGCTTATTGTCAGCGACATTTCCTGTTTGCTGAGCGGCTGCTGCATTTTAAGTTTAACCCGCAGAAAGACATTTAGCAAGGCATCGGGATAAAGATGCAAAGCAATAAACGGATGGTGCTGTTTTTTAAGCAGCGTCATCTCGTCGTTGCTGGCCATTTGTATGGTCCAGGCATCCGCAGATTGGAAGCCATGTTCACAAGCTTCATTCTTTAGGTCAAATAAAAAAAGGTTTACCTGGCGCGTCAGCGCATCTTGCTGCGCATTGGCGGAGCCGGCATATTGATGGATATTCATATACTTAGCTGATTCTGGTTACTAATAAAACCTTAAAAATTACCTGAATCAGTTTTAGGGGCAATGTCTAAGTAATTGGTGAACTGGTGTATTTTAGGCAATATACGAAAAGGATAGAGATAAGTTGTATAAAGCATCAATTTTACTTTTTGTT
>JBQCEA010000267.1:0-2644 GCA_051960695.1 Mucilaginibacter sp.
TTCACAACAATGTATTCAGCATAAGCGCCATTTTTGCTTGGATCAGGGCGGCCATATACCTCATCACCCGGCATAAAATGCCGAACACGGGCACCAACTTCCTCAATCACACCCGATACGTCCCATCCCGGTATCAAAGGCAACGGCGTTGGAAACTTATCCTTGCGCATCCCTTCACGAATTTTCCAGTCGACAGGATTAACACTGGTTGCATAAACTTTTATCAATACTTCATCTGCTGCGGGTTTTGGCTTTGGCGCTTCTTCCAGCTCTAATACGTCGGGCCCGCCATATTCATGAATTCTTACTGCTTTCATAACCTGACCGATTTATTTTTCCCTGTTTTTCAATTCGGCAGCCACGCTGGCTTCTTTTCCGGGCGACTCGGTGGCCCGTTGTTCGGCTTCCTGCATATTCGGAGGCTGCTTTGCCGATTTGCCTGTAAGCTTCGTTTTCGGATGTACGGTTTGCTCTTCCTTTTTCATAATAATATAAGTGCTGTTATCATCAAAGGTTTTCAAAAAGAATAATTCCCGGCCGCACATAATGCAACCGGGAATTATTTATTCTCTGATCTTCTTTAGTCTTCCGACTGCTCACGTGCTGCCTGGTAGTTAATATCATTTTCGGCAATGCTGGTGAGTTTTATATCGGCATTTTTTTCTTCTTGCAGGGTTTGTTTCATCAGGTCTGCAGCCTGATCATAGCCCAATGTTTGTGCAAGCGTTATCAAGCCGCCGTAAGTAGCTATTTCATAATGCTCGGCCTTTTGCCCGGCGAATATCAGACCCACATCGCGTTGAGCTGTGCCGTCGTCGGTGTCGTCGATGATATCTTCACCTTCATCAACAATGCCGGCCATAGCGGGGCATTTGGTCGAGTCGACCTCTTCGCCTATCATGCCAAATACTTGCTCTATACGGTCGCAATGACCCTCAGTTTCCATAAGGTGACTGCCAAAAGCATCTTTTAATTTTTGTGTTGTGGCAGCCTCCTGCATTTTCGGTAATGTTTTTACCAATTTCTTTTCTGCCCAATAAATGTCTTTTAACTGATCTACAAAAAACTCTTTCAGCTTCGAATCCTGTGCTATTGTTTGTGTTTCCATAAGAAATAAATTTTGAGTGCTAAATGGAATGGTGTTTAGTCCTATTAAAAGCAACAGGTTTAACCGTGATGGGTTTATAGTATTAATACCTGATTTAATTGCGTTAAATACCTATTGAACTTTTTTAGATATATTTGACCGAAGATGCCGATTCCTGGTATGCTATTCGGGATAAACTATTTGAAATTTGCCTGTACCTTAAAACTATAAAAGTTAAATTCTGTTACAATTTAAGTTAAAATATTTCCACGTAGAACTAACTCCATTTTTAATTGGATACGAATAAAGACCAGCCTATTACTCCCGGCAGGGATGACTTTAACGAGGTCGCAAACCAGCTTCCTTTATTGATCTGGTGGTCGGATGCCGGTGGAGAAAATTATTTCTTTAATTCTGCCTGGCGCGAATATACAGGCAATGCCGCGGCTGACGGCCAGCACGACTATTGGACAGGGAACGTGCTGCCCGCTGATCTGCGCCAGAATCCGGACGAAGAGGTAGCCCAAAGCGGGAAACCCGTTCAAAGAATGTACAGGCTGAAGAGGTACGACGGTGAATACAGATGGATAGCTGAACAATGTGTGCCACGTTACGCCGCTGACGAAACTTTTGCGGGTTATACAGGTTATTGTCAGGATATACAGGAAATGCTTGCTAACACACAGATGAAAAGCGAGCTGTTCAATGAGGAAATAGAGGAGCGCGAAAGCCTGAACGAAGAGCTGGCGGCAAGCAACGAAGAACTGAATGCCACTAATGAAGAACTGGGGCAAACACAGCAAAGCCTGGCTGACCTGAACAGGGAACTGGAGAATATTATTACTGTTCGGACAAAAGCATTACATGAGAGCGAACAGAAGGCCCAGGCATTGAATGAAGAACTTGTTGCTACCAATGAAGAACTGGCGGCAGCAAACGAAGAGCTGAATGCTGCGAATGAAGAGCTGGCAGCAACCAATGAAGAGTTAAATGCTGCGAATGAAGAGCTGACCGTAAGTCAGTTTGAAATACTGAAAAGAGAAAAACTTTTTAAATCCATTGCCGCCAATATCCCCAAATCGCTGGTTGTTGTTATCGGGAAAGACCACCGGTTGATGGCGATCGAGGGTGACCTGGTGGTAAAGATGGGATTAAAAAGTACCGACTATGTTGGCAAACATGCGTCAGAAGTTGCACCATTCGAGCGTTATGAGGCCAATAAGCCTTTATATGATAAAGTTTTGTCAGGCAAACAATTTGCCGTTGACAGAAAGGGTTCGGCCGGTGAAGATATTCATATTGAATTTGTGCCGCTGCGAAATGATGAAAATGAGGTTTATGCCGCGCTGATCATTTCGCTGGATATTACAGACATTAGGAAGGCAGAAGAAAGAAGTGCAAAACTGGCAGCGATAGTCACCTCTTCTGACGACGCCATAGTTAGTAAAACATTGGATGGTATTGTTACCAGCTGGAATGCTGCTGCCGAAAGAATGTTCGGGTTTACTGAGAAGGAAATGATGGGGCAATCCATTTTAAAGATCATACCAGAGGACC
>JBQCEA010000268.1:0-2183 GCA_051960695.1 Mucilaginibacter sp.
CCGATCTGCTTTTGCGCAAGTGTAGAGATACAGAATAATTACTGATCTATGCATAGCGCCTTCTCAGGAGCGCATAAAACTTATCTACCGTGGTCTGCTTAGTTTCCCATTGGTTTTTCACAGCGTAATTCTTCTGCAAAAAATCATTAGCCTCTTCAAAAGCTGAAAAACGGTTCAGGATATCTATAGCCTCACTGTATGCAAGGTTATATCCGTTGAACAGGTCTTTTATATACAGCAGCTTATCATTTAAAGTAATAGCCTGCTTCAGATCAGCTACAGGTTGCTGCCCGTGTAAATGTTCGGATGCTTTTGATGTTTTGTTCAGTTGGGCTGACATCATTTGATTGATGGTCAATGGCTCTTCACTTTCAGGTTCTTTTTTATGTTCAACTGGTGCAAGCGGATGTACTTCTTTTATAACCGGCGGAACTTCTTTTTTAACTTCAGGGGATGGAGCAGGCGTTTCCCTAACTGGCTCAGTTTTCTTTATTTCGGGCTCAGGTATTACTTCTTTTTCTTCAGGTTTAGGAGCTACTTCCTTTTCTTCAGGCTCGATCTCAGTTGCTTCGTCTATTTCAAAACCGCGGTCATCATCTTCATCCCAATCCTGTGACTCATCCAGTATCAGTTCATGTTTGATCACATCCGGTTCGCGCCGCATTACCGAGAAGTCATCATCTGCTCCATTTGCCGCCAGATCGATATGCGGCACCGGTTTATCATCACTATTAGTTATCTCTACCTCAACAGGTTTCGAAGGCTTTTGCGGTTCGGGTTCAGGCTCGTGTTTTACCTGCTGCACTACAGGCTCAAAGTATTTTTCAGTGGTTTTTGGTTCAGGCTTATCTTCATGTAAGTTTTGTGAGTTTAGCTTTCTCAATACCTCAGCATGTTCTGCTAAAAAATGCGAATTAGCTACAAACAGCTCCAATTCCAGGTCGTTCAGGTTTTCTCCCTCCCCTTTCAGGTAATTATATTGGTCGTTTATCTCACTTATAATAATGCCTATCTTTTTAAAAACCTCCGGTTGCTTCATGGCGATGTATATTGAAAATCCTTAATCAAAAATAGTATTAAATTATGATATTTACGCGCTGTAAAGAGTTGGAATGCTATATACCGAAGATGTTTTTAAGCGCAGAAGCGAGTTGGGCGGCAGTATTGAAGTTATTTGCGGATCAATGTTTTCGGGCAAAACCGAAGAACTGATACGCCGGCTGCGCCGCGCCCAAATAGCCCGCCTTACTGTAGAAATATTTAAACCGAGAACTGATACCCGTTTTGATGAAACGGCTGTAGTTTCGCATAATTCAAATTCAATTCTCTCAACTCCAGTAGATACTTCTTCGGCCATACTTTTATTGGGCAGTGACGTGCAGGTTGTGGGTATTGATGAGGCCCAGTTCTTTGACGATGAGCTTCCCAATGTTTGCACTATGCTTGCTAACCGTGGTGTGCGTGTAATTATAGCCGGGCTGGATATGGACTACAAGGGCAATCCTTTTGGTCCAATGCCCAAGCTAATGGCCATCGCCGAATCTGTTACCAAAGTGCATGCTGTTTGCGTGCGCTGCGGCAATCCTGCTTTGTACTCTTATCGCCTGGTGCCTGATGAGGCAACCATTCTGCTCGGCGAAAAAGAAAGTTACGAGCCTCGCTGCCGGGCTTGCTTTAATGAGGGGCATTAATGTACTCAGAAGTTTAGCCCCTTCTTTTATTACATCTGATATTTAATTTAGCCGACATACTGTCAAATCAAAAAAATCAATTTAAATTTATAGGCCAATTTACAGTCAAAAATATATGAGAATTAAGAATTTATACTTTTTACTGCTCTCAGTAGCGTTAATTTGTTTGGCTTCATGCAAGAAGGAGCCTAAAAACAGCAATAATTCCGGGAACGTTACCGGAAGCCAAAACGGACAAGATCCACCCTCCGGCGCAGCCGATGGAGTTACCTTTTTAAACTCAGGCAGGTCTGTGGTCTTCAACCTGTATGCCCCCAGCAAAAAGTCGGTAGCTGTTATAGGCGAGTTCAACAACTGGCAGCCTACGGCGATGAAAAATTCAAAGGATGGTACCCGCTGGTGGGTGGAGATAGACAACCTTGATCCTTCTAAAGAATATGCTTATCAATATTTGATAGATGGCAGCTTAAAAGTAGCTGATCCGTATACCAA
>JBQCEA010000269.1:0-7856 GCA_051960695.1 Mucilaginibacter sp.
ATCTCAGAGTGACAGGCTTTACTTAACCTTATAGAACTTGCCAAAAACACCCAACGGCAGTTTCACGCCGGAAGTGGCCTGCAGGTACAACTCGCCGGTTTCCAGATTTTGCACTTTTGGATAAGCACTTTTGATCAGGTTTTCAACGATAACAGATGAAAAGCCAAGCGAGTAGGCGTTCAGGATCATGAAATGCTCTTCCGGATCAAGTAGCTGCACTACTTCCTGCATCATCTCGTTGATATGATCTTCCAGTTTCCACTTTTCACCGCTTGGGCCGTGGCCGTAAGCCGGAGGGTCGAGGATAATGCCGTTATACTTTTTGCCGCGCTTTACCTCTCGTTTTACAAATTTCAGCGCATCTTCTACCACCCAACGGATATTGCTCAAGCCAGAAAGTTCCTGGTTTTCACTTGCCCAGGTAACCACCTGTTTAATGGAATCGACATGTGTAGTATCGGCCCCAGCAGCCTGTGCCGCAAGCGAGGCGCCGCCTGTATAAGCAAACAAGTTAAGCACTTTAGGCTGAGGTGTCTTAAATTTCTTGATGACCTGTGATGAATAATCCCAGTTTACCGCCTGCTCGGGGAATATGCCGACGTGCTTAAAAGACGTAAGTGCCAGACGGAACTTAATAGTGATCTCCGGATTTTTATATTCGATATGCCAGCGGTCGGGTATAGTACTGCTCTTCTTCAACCATTCGCCTGATGTTGCTGAGCGTCCTTTAAATTTGATATGATGCAGTTTCTGCCATTCAGACTGCGGCAATTGTTTGCTCCAAACAGCCTGCGGTTCCGGGCGGATCAACACCAGGTTACCAAAACGTTCCAGTTTCTCAAAATCGCCGCAATCAATCAGCTCATAATCTTTCCACTGCGCAGGTGTAAGTAGTTGGATCATGGTCAGAGGATTAGCGATTAGAGATCAGAGATTAGTTATCAACGGGCAAATATAGGCAATCCCGGCCTAATCTCTAATCTCTGGTCTCTAAAGCTTTTCGCGTGCCGCTTTCATGAATTTGCTGGCGAACACGAAATTGTTGAGTTCTTTATTATCAGTATGTGCTATTTCTTTGTTGGTTCCCTCCCACCATTTTTTGCCATTGTGCAGGAAAATGATGTGATCGCCGATACCCATTACCGAATTCATATCGTGGGTTACCACTACCGTAGTAGTATTATATTCTTCCGTTAATTCACTTATTAATTCATCGATCAAGATAGAGGTTTGCGGGTCGAGGCCCGAGTTGGGTTCGTCAACAAATAAATATTTAGGCTGCATAGAAATGGCACGGGCTATGCCTACACGCTTTTTCATACCACCCGAAAGCTCTGATGGATACAATTTATTCTTACCTTTCAGGTTCACGCGCTCAAGACAAAAATTGGCCCTGTCGTGCTTCTCGCTCTTGCTCATGCCGGTAAAGAGGTTGAGCGGAAAAATGATGTTCTGTTCAACGGTCATGGAATCGAAAAGTGCAGAGTTCTGGAACAGCATACCGATCTCCTTACGGATAGGCACCCGCTCCCTGAAATGCATTTCAGTAAAATTCTGCCCGTCAAAATAAACATTGCCTTTTGTTGGCTCATGCAAACCCACAATACATTTGAGCAGTGTGGTTTTTCCCGAACCCGAGCCTCCTATGATGAGGTTATTTTTACCTGGCTTGAACTGGGTGGTAATTCCCTTCAATACCTCATTTTCGCCGAATGTTTTATAAACGTCTTTGGTTTCTATCATAGCAAAATCCGGGAAATGATTAGATCGGCGAATAAGATCATGATACAGCTAAAAACTACGCCGCGGGTAGCTGCTTGTCCTACTTCCAACGCCCCGCCCGAGGTGTAGTATCCCTGGTATGCGCAGATGGAGGTTATAATAAAACCAAAAACAATGGCTTTTACACCGCAAACTGTAGCAATAATGGGATTAAAACCATCGGTTAAACCGGCCAGGTAATCGGATGTGGACACGTCATTGGATGCTGCGCAAGCCAAATACCCCCCGCCTAAACCTAATACAACAGATATAACTACCAGCACGGGTATCATGGTAAGACCTGAGATGATCTTGGGCGATATCAGATAGCCGGGAGCATTCACCCCCATGATCTCGAGCGCATCGATTTGTTCGGTAACGCGCATGGTGCCTATTTGGGAGGCAATACTTGAGCCTACCCTGCCTGCCAAAACCAATGCGCAGATAGTGGGACTGAATTCGAGTATAGTTGAGTCACGGGTAATACCGCCTACAACCGTTTTAGGAATGAAATCGCTTACCAGCTGAAATGCTGTTTGTATAGTGGCCACAGCGCCAATAAATACCGAAATAATAGCAATAATGCCAAGGGAGCCTATTCCCTGTGACACCATTTCGCGCATAACTTCGGCCCAGTATACACTGAACTTCTCGGGCTTTCTGAAACTTAAACGCAGTAAAAGTATATATCTCCCTAAGCTGTGAAACATTTAACAGGTAAAACGGCTAAAATACAGTTTAATATTGATACACGTTTAGACACTCAATGTAAATATCTAAAAAGTATGCTGCATCAGTTTATAAAAAGATGAATTATGAAATTGTTTTGATGAAACATCCGGGAATAAAAAAAGGAGGCTAAATTTCGATTAGTCTCCTTTAATGACATTTTGCTGAGTACAAAGCATTAAACTATATGTCCAGCATATTATTCAATCGCAAAAAATACTTTTATTCTAATATTTTCTTGCCTCTTACAATCAGTGTTATAATAATTAAAGCTATTGGTGTGAGGGTTATAACAACTCCGACTAAGGTTAATGGATTCATGACTATGTTTTTTTCTTTGGTTGTTTAAGTAAAGACAATAAATATGCCCCATACCAAAATGGCGTTTCCAGCCCGGTTTTTACTTATCTGAAGCTGATTTGTGTTGATAACTGGGTATGACGTTCCCCAAAATGGTGTTATTTTACCCGTTATCTATGTAAATCTTATGCTTCGTTCACCGTCGTTTTTCCGTGGTTTACCGAAATTTTTATCACACTTCCCCAAAAGCATACATACTCTGTTAAAATCAAAATTAGATTTGTAGCATAAAGTACTTTATAAAGCTAATAACTGACACAACGAAAATGAAGAACGCACTCATTACAGGCGCTACCAAAGGGATGGGCAGATCGGTTGCGATAGCCATTGCCAAAGAAGGGATAAATATTGCTGCTTGCGCGAGGAATGAAAAAGACCTTGCAGAACTCAAACAGGAATTGCAGCAGATCAATCCGCAGGTACAGGTAATGACACAGGTTGCTGATGGCAGCGAAAAAGAACAGCTATTACAATTTTCCGCCGCCGCCGAAAAACAACTGGGCTTTATCAGCATAGTAGTTAGCAGCCTGGGCATATTTGAACCTGTAAGCATATTGGATGAGAGCGAAACTGCATTTGACAAACAACTGAATACCAACCTGATGCCTGCTTATCACCTTTATCGTTTCTTTGGCAAAAAGATGATGGAAGCACGCGAAGGACATTTTTTTACTATTTGCTCGGTAGCATCGCTAAACCCCATAGCCAGCGCGGGGACCTATAGTGTAACAAAAGTTGCACTGTTGGGTCTCACTAAGGTAATGCGGTCGGAGATGCAACCCCACCAGGTTAAAGTAACCGCGGTTATCCCCGGATCGACCTTAACAAACTCCTGGGCGGGCACTTCCATCAGCAAAGACAAATTCATATTATCTGAAGACGTGGCTTCGGCTATCATCAATGCTTACAAAATGAGCGCCGGCGCCAACGTTGAGGAGATCATAATTAGGCCCACAACAGGGCAGATTTAACCCGATTATAAACGATAAATAAAATGGAAAAGAAACTATATCGCGACGAATACCGCAAAAAGATTGCGGGCGTTTGTGCCGGCCTTGCTGAATATCTCGGTATGGATGTGGGTTTAGTGCGCGTGCTGTTCGTACTGATGCTTATATTCCACGGTGGCGGCCTGCTGATCTACATCGTATTCTGGATCGCTTTACCGAAAAAACCATACATCTACAACGATCCTACGGTAGATTACACTGTTCCACCCAAACCCGGCGATCAGGCAGCAGATCCTTATACTAACAATCCATACACCAATAATCCGTGGAGCGGTAACCCATACCAGGGCAATCCGTTCGGCAATAACCCAACTCCGCCACCCTACCCGCAGCAACCACGCAGCACATCGCTGGTAGCTATCATTTTCGGTGTGATACTTATTGTTGTGGGCGGTTCTATCCTGCTGGATAACTTCGACATCATACCCGACTGGGACGTAGAGCATTTATGGCCAATAATAATAATAGCCGTAGGCTGTGTTCTGATGCTTGCAGGCGAAAAAAAGAAACCATGGGAAGGTGACTGGAATAAAAACGACACAGATAAAAACAAACAAGATACTGATACTGATACAACCGCCGGCAGCAATCCTCCGACTGAAGGACCAGCTGATAATCCACCGGCAGCCTAAATTCACACTCTAAAACATTAAGATCATGAGACACGAGAAACTGATACCGGGCATGATCCTGGTACTGATCGGCGCAATATTTCTGCTGCATAATTTCGGATATCTCCATTTTCATTGGTACAATATCTGGCGTATGTGGCCAATCTTCCTGGTAATTGGTGGTGTTAACCTGGTTTTCGCGCATAACAGGTCGGCATGGGCAACTATTTTAAAGATAAGCGTGGTAATAGCCGGTTTTGCTTTATTACTGTTCGGCAATTTTAACGGCGATTATGCCTGGTGGCCACGTCATCATTTTTCTTATCATTCCGACGATAATAATGATAACTACGACGGCTATGATGACAATAATGATAGCGACTCTACCAGCAGCAATGGAAAAATAGTTAAAGTGGAAGGCAACAGCGAGTTTAAAACACCTTACAATGCCAGCATTAAAGTAGCCAGGTTAAACATCAGTGGTGGCGCAACCACATACCGCCTGAATGATACCACCAACCAGTTATTCAGGGCAGATACTCATGAATTCAGGGGTAGGTATCAATTCGACGGTCATAGCGAAGATTCCGTTTATGTGATGAACTTCACGATGAAAAACAATAAGGGCATCTGGAATTGGGGCGATAACAACAACGAATCGAACAAAGCTGTTCTTATGCTCAATACCAATCCTGAATGGGAAATCAATATCGACGCCGGTGCTACCGATCTCAACTTTGACCTTTCAAAATACAAAGTAAGATCGGTGAAATTAAGCGGTGGTGCAGCTCAATTTGTTGTCAAGGTTGGTCAGCCGTTAAAAACAACCAATATCAATGTTTCGACCGGGGCATCAGATGTGACCATTGAAATACCGCAGAGTGCAGCTTGTGAGATCACTTCTGATTCAGGGCTTTCATCAACCAGCTATGATGGCTTCACCAAACGGGACGACGGTCATTATGAAACCGAAAATTTCGCCAGCGCAGCTAACAAAATGTATGTCCATATCAGCGGCGGTATATCCGATTTTAAGGTGCATAAATATTAAACCACCCCTCCTAAATCCTCCCCGGTAGTGAGGACTTTAATCATAGATCAAAAACCCCTCTCTACCGGAGAGGGGTTTGGCGTTTGATATGCAACAATATATCCTGGTTATCAATGGCAAGCCCGAAGGCCCTTTCTCTGTTGAACAGTTAAAGGGCATGGCTATTAAACCGGGCGATTTCGTTAAGACACCGGAGATGATAGACTATAAGGAAGTGCATGAAAGTGAAGAGTTACGCCAACGGTTCCATTTTCAGAAACGGACAGTAGTACCACAGTATTTTGCCGCGTTTGATCAGCGGCTGCTGGCCTCAGCGCTGGATTGGTTTTTCATCGCCGGATTTTATATTATTATCGGATTTACGGCAATAATTCTTATAACTGATAGAGAAACACGGTTGGTTATTGCTTTCAGTCTGCTGGCTTTAATTCCGCTGACCAATTTTATTTACCATGTGATCATGGAAAGTTCGCCCCGGCAGGCAACCTATGGCAAGCAGATACTGAGGATAAAGGTCTGCGACATGGAAGGCAAAAGAATCGGCATGGGCATGGCTATTGGCCGTAATTTATTGAAGATATTTTCGCTTATGAGTGTGGTTGGTTATTTACTAAGCTTCTTTACTAAATATCAGCAATGCCTGCACGATATGATGGCCGGTACACTGGTGATGAAAGACCGCCTTATTTGACCGGCATGTGCCCACTATATGCCTTTATGGCAGGTAAATCAAAACGGCATTATATTGGTTAAAGATCACACGATGAACATACAACAAATAACATTCGGGAACGGCTGCTTTTGGTGTACAGAGGCAGTTTTTCAAACTTTAAAAGGCGTAAAGTCTGTAACGTCCGGGTATATGGGGGGCCACACCAAAAATCCAACCTACATGGAGGTTTGCAATGGCGATACAGGCTATGCAGAAGTGATACACCTGGAATACGATGCCGATTAAATATAATTCGATGAGCTTTTAGTGTTTTTCTTCAAAACCCACGACCCAACTACATTAAACCGCCAGGGAAACGACGTTGGCACACAATACCGCTCGGCCATATTTTATTATACCGACGAACAAAAGCAAAAGGCTGAAGCCATGATCAAAAGGCTGACTGATGAAAAGATATTCAGCAAGCCCATTGTTACCGAGATCACATCGGCTTCGGACTTTTATAAGGCTGAGGATTATCATCAGAATTATTACAATGAGAATCCCAATAAATCATATTGCGCTTTTGTGATACAACCAAAACTGAATAAGTTTGCCAAAGAGTTTACGGACAAAATTCGTCCTGAGCTTTTAAGGTAAATCAGCCATGAAAACATATTTGTACGCGTTTCTGCTAACTGGCTTCACTGTTTGCAGTACCGGAGCCATTGCGCAGCAAACCAATAAGCCAAATGAACTCACTTTGGTAAACAGCGGAAAGGTTTGGGCATCATTATATCAGCAGCGGGCAGCCGAATATAAAGCATTGTGTTTCCAGGCTTACAACATTGCCCGGATGCGTATAGACGAGGCGGTTAAAAAGCATAGCAAAAGACCTTTAGCCGTAGTAACAGACATTGATGAAACGCTGTTGGATAATAGTCAATACGATGCGGCCAGGGCCATCAATAATCTGGATTACGATAGCAAAAGCTGGAAAGAATGGACCACCAAAGCAGAGTGTGATACTGTACCTGGCGCTCCTTCATTCTTTAAATATGCTGCATTAAAAGGCGTTAAGGTATTCTATATCACTAACCGGGATGAGGATGAGCGCGCAGCCACATTGAAGAACCTGCAGCTGTATCATCTGCCTGATGCTAACAACGCCCACCTGCTTCTGCGCAACGGCACTTCGAGCAAAGAGAGCCGCCGGCAGGAAGTATTGAAAAAGTACAATATCGTTTTGCTTTGCGGCGATAACCTTCCCGATTTTGACGTACTTTATGATAACAAACCATCAGAACAAAACCGCAATGCCGCTACTGAAAAATTAAGGAAGGAATTTGGAAGTAAATACATCATTATTCCCAATCCATCTTATGGTGATTTTGAAAGCGCTTTATTCAAGTTTAATTACAATCTTACACCAGCGCAAAAGGACTCCGTTGTTCGCGCTCTGATCAAAACCGAGAAATAAGGGCATTAAGTTTTCGTTAATTCGTTGCAGGCTCGTAAGCATTCCTTAAATTTGAGTTGCTTATTTCTCAATCTGCAATGAAATCGAAAATATCTTTACTCATCCTTATCACGTCATTTATTGCTTTGCAAGCCGAAGCACAGCGTCCGGGAAAAATTGAAAACACCAGACAAGTATTGCTACCAAACGGCTGGAAACTAAG
>JBQCEA010000270.1:0-6636 GCA_051960695.1 Mucilaginibacter sp.
GATGCTTTTAAGGACATGGTGAAATTCGTTACTGCTTTATACAAAGCTTATGACGCTACCGACTCTTCTTTATTTGAAATTAACCCTGTCCTGAAAACTTCAGACAATAAAATATTGGCCGTTGATGCCAAGGTGAACCTGGACGACAATGGTTTATTCCGCCATCCTGACTTTGCCGGCTTACGCGACTTGAACGAGGAAGACCCTACCGAGGTTGAAGCAAGCAAATCAAACCTTAACTATGTTAAGCTTGATGGCAACGTAGGCTGCATGGTAAACGGCGCCGGCCTTGCAATGGCTACTATGGACATTATTAAGCTTGCCGGTGGCGAACCTGCTAACTTCCTGGACGTAGGTGGTACTGCCAATGCTGAAACGGTAAAGGCCGCTTTCAATATTATCCTGAAAGACCCTAATGTGAAAGCCATCCTGATCAACATCTTTGGCGGTATTGTACGCTGCGACCGTGTAGCACAGGGCGTCATCGATGCTTATAAAGAGTTAGGCAATATTCACGTACCGATCATTGTGCGTTTACAAGGCACTAATGCTGAAGAAGCAAAAACCTTGATCGATAATTCAGGCTTAAAAGTTTATTCGGCTATCCTGCTTAAAGAAGCTGCTGAAAGAGTAAAAGAAGTTTTGGCATAACTTATTTGCTTTAAAGTATTTAAAGGGGCTTCAGGCCCCTTTTTTATTGCATAATAGTTAAACATTTCACAACAAAATTTCATCCTGCTGGTTACCACTTTATACAATGTCGGCGTAATGTAATTTTATCAATTTAATAATACATGTTTAAACATCTATCTATTATATTTGAATAAGAATTACAAAAAAACAATCATAAAAAACTATGGAAACTCAAGCAGCAACCAAGTGGTCAATAGACCCAACACACTCAGAAGTACAATTTAAGGTAAAACACCTGGTAATATCTACTGTAACCGGCTCTTTCCAAAATTTTGAAGGAACTGTTGAGACAGAAGGTGACGATTTCAGCAATGCACAAGTTAATTTCAGCCTGGATGTGACGAGTATCAATACCAACCAGGAGCAGCGCGACGGTCACTTGAAATCAGCTGATTTTTTCGACGCTGAAAAATATCCCCATATTAAATTCGAATCAACTTCTGTAACTAAGGAAGGTGATGATGAATACAAACTGACCGGCAACCTGACCATTAAAGATGTAACCAAACCAGTAACCTTAAAGGTTGAGCACGGTGGTATGGCTACCGATTTCTATGGCAACACAAAAGCTGGTTTTGAGATCGAAGGCAAAATAAATCGTAAAGAATTTGGTTTAACATGGAATGGCGTAACTGAAGCAGGCGCAATTGTTGTGGGCGAGGACGTTAAACTACATGCTAATATTCAGCTGGCAAAACAAGCGTAATTTGATTTCGGATTTCGGAGTTTAGATTTCTGAATTTACAGATATTGAGCCATTTGCAATTGCAGGTGGCTTTTTTATTGGTTTATATTCCGTAGCTTAGACGAAAGAATAACCTGAGCTGTGAAGAACCTGATCTTTTTATCCGTTATATTCTTGATATTCAAAGCTTCTTATGGACAATCACCTTCTGTCAATAAAAACCAAAGTGGTAGCTCTATCAATATAAGTACATGCAAAACTGATACGATCATCTTTACAAAGCGATCTCTTGCAAAAATCGTGAAAGCAATACCAGACTTCACTTCAAGGAAAGTCTGGCCTCCGGATGAATGTTACGCCAGATCAAGGAATATTGAATTAGGTACGCCCGGCACGCTTGATTATGTTGCGTTTAATTGCGAAGTGTGTGCGGATGATTTTTATGCCCTTTATGCATACTTCTTAAAGCAGAGGAACGGTGATTATAACTATGAGGCTGAAAGAAGGAAATTAATAAATATTTATAGAGACATTAATAATATTTCGGGAGTTCTTCATGGTTGGGGAACATACTTTGGTCATGAAAATACCAGAATATTGGGACGTGCTGAGTATGCTGTTTATTTGTATGGACATGATAAACAATTTAGAACATTTGAGGAGCGAAAGTCTATTTCAAATCAAAAACAAATCTATTTTCGGAGTATAAGGCAAATGATAAATGATGAACTTGGTAAAAACAATGACCTTACAGAAAAGCAAAAGCTAACCCAAAAGAAAGAGTTATTAAAAACTGTGAATGAACTGGAACGTTTAATTGCCAATTACTTTTATTTAAAAATGGCACAACGGTATCAATATTTAAATAGTAATTCCGAAATCTAAACTCCGAAATCCGAAATAATAATATTCATGCTTCTCAAGATATATCCTGAAAATCCTAATCCTAAAGCAATTGAACAGGTTGCTGATGTGCTGCGAAAAGGCGGCATTATCATCTACCCTACCGATACGGTTTACGGGTTGGGCTGCGATATTACCAATCATAAAGCTATTGAGCGCATTTGCCAGATCAGGCATATCAAACCTGAGAAAGCCAACTTTTCCTTCATCTGTTACGATCTGAGCCATATTTCTGACTATATCAAGCCAATAGATAATGCGACCTTCAGAGTATTAAAGAAGGCTCTTCCGGGCCCGTTCACATTCATATTCAACGCTAATCATAATGTACCAAAATTGCTGAGCTCAAACAAAAAGACGGTTGGTATCCGTGTGCCAGACAATAGTATCGCAAGGGAAATAGTGCGTGTTTTGGGCAACCCGATCTTGTCAACATCCATCCACGATGAGGATGATATCATCGAATATTCCACCGACCCGGAGCTTATCCACGAGAAATACGAAGATAAAGTGGATATCGTGATCGACGGCGGCTATGGCGGTAATATTCCTTCCACCGTGATCGATTGCACTTCCGGCGAATTTGAAGTTATCCGCGAAGGCAAAGGTGAGCTGGAAATGTATCTATGATAAAAACTTACGAAGTTTCGAAAACTTCGTAAGTTTGGACATACGCAATTCAACCACCTTGTTCAAAACACAATTATCCTCCCGTTTAATTCCCGAAAAAGTAACTATTGCTGTAGTTCCTGTACTCACTTTTTTCAGTTGGGCCGCCATGCCTGTCATTATAGCGATACTCGTATTTTTACTGATGCTAATGTTGGTTCCCTATAGCATTTATACCATTTACATGGCGCATCTGAATATCGCATTCGACGGTTCATTTGCCTTTATAACTGACAGGAAAACAGAGAAAATAATTGCGCTGAAAAGCGTTACAAGAATAAGTCCCGTTGGAAACTTTTCAATTCTGAGAAAACGATGGCAGATAAGTTATTTGGAAAATGGGATTGAAGAAGACCTGTTTTTCTACCCGACAGACAATTCGGCTTTACAACAATTTATCAAAACTGTAAGGACGCAGAATCCGCTGGTAAGTTTGAGGATGTTTGAGCTTAAGATTACGAAGCTTTAAAAACTTCGTAAATCTGTTTTATGGCCTTACCGATTTAGTAAACTCAGGTATTCTTTCAAGATAATTTTCAGTCCCTAAAAGCTTCACAAAAGCACTGCCTACTATTGCACCACGGGCATATTCACAGGCTTTGTTGAATGTAGTGTTATCTGATATACCAAAGCCGATGATGGCGGGGTTCTTTAATTCCATGGCTTTAATGCGCTTGTAGTAATCCTCAATGGTATTGGAAACCTGCAGGTTCTTGCCTGTTATGGATGATGAGGACAACAAATAAATAAAGCTATTGGTGAGCCCGTCTATCCTGCGGATGCGCTCTTCAGAGGTTTGCGGTGTAACCAGGAAGATGTTGCTTAGGTTATTATCCTTAAAGCAGGAAGCATAAAGCGTTTCATACTCGTACATCGGCAGGTCTGGTACAATAACGCCATCCACACCTACCTCAGCAGCCTTTTTACAAAATTTTTCTACACCATACTGCACCATCGGGTTCACATAGCCCATTAACAGTATCGGTATACTTACGCGCTGACGGATCTCTTTTAACTCATCGAAAAGGCGGTTCAGTGTCATGCCGTTTTCCAGTGCTTTTTGCGAGCTATTCTGAATGGTCGGCCCATCAGCAACCGGATCAGAGTACGGAAACCCGATCTCCAAAAAATCCACACCTGCTTTTTCCAAAGCTTCAGCAATAGCAACGGTGGTATTTAACTCGGGATAACCCGCGGTAAAGTATATGGATAATAAATTATCTTTTTTTGATTCGAAGAGTTTGTTTAAACGGTTCATTGTATAGTTCATTGATCATAGTTCATAGTAATTGATGATCGGCTATGAACCATCAACCATGAACTATGAACTGCTTTAATATCCAAAATGCTTTATATAGGTATTCAGGTCCTTATCTCCCCTGCCCGAAATACAGATCACCACGTTATCATCTTTTTTAAACTTCATTTTTTCAAGGTAGGCCAGCGCATGTGCGGTTTCAATCGCGGGTATAATACCTTCCAGCTGACAGCATAATAAACCTGCCTGCAAGGCCTCATCATCTGTGGCACTTACATATTGCGCCCTCTTTATCTTATACAGGTGCGCGTGCTGCGGACCGATACCCGGATAATCCAACCCTGCGGAAATGGAATAAGGTTCAACCACCTGCCCATCATCCGTTTGCATCAATATTGTGCGACTACCATGCAAAACGCCTTCCCGGCCCAAAAAGGTTGTCGCTGCGGAATGACCGCTCTCAACACCTTGTCCCGCTGCTTCTACTGCGACCAGCTTTACCGATTCGTCATCCAGGAAATGATAGAACATACCCATAGCGTTACTGCCGCCACCTACACAAGCCATCACATAATCAGGTAATTTGTTGCCGGTTTTCTCTAATAACTGCTTTTTCGCCTCTAATGAAATGATAGACTGAAACTTTGCCACCATTTCAGGGTAAGGGTAAGGCCCTACTACAGAGCCAATGATATAATGCGTATCTACCGGGTTATTGATCCAGTCGCGCATAGCCTCATTAGTTGCATCTTTCAATGTTTTACTTCCCGAAGTTGCAGGAACCACCTTAGCACCCAGCATTTTCATACGGGCAACGTTTGGAGCCTGGCGCTCCATATCCACTTCACCCATATAAACCACGCATTCAATACCTTTTAGCGCACAAACTGTGGCGGTTGCAACCCCATGCTGCCCGGCACCTGTTTCGGCAATGATGCGCTTTTTACCAAGGCGTATCGCCAGCAATATCTGCCCGATGGCGTTATTGATCTTATGTGAACCGGTATGGTTCAGGTCTTCGCGCTTGAAAAATATATTAGCGCCATATTTTTCAGAGTATCTTTTGGCATGATACAACGGCGATGGCCTGCCGACATAATCTTTCAAAAGCTGGTCAAATTCGGTTTTAAAGTCAGCATCCTGGATGATATTCAGATACTGCTGTCTTAATTCCTCAATATTGGGGTATAACATTTCGGGGATGTATGCTCCCCCAAAATCGCCATAATAGCCCTGTTCGTTAACTCCGTATTTCATCGTATGTGTCATAACAGACTTACGAAGTTTTAAAAACTTCGTAAGTCTTGATTTATCTTAATATCTCAAAAGCTTTTTTTAACTTATTAATATCTTTTAATCCCGGCCCGGTCTCAAACTTGCTATTCAGATCGACCCCGTAAAATTGAGGATGATCGATATTTTTCACCTCTTTCAGATTTTCCAAACTTAGGCCACCGCTTAAAAGGAAGGGTGTATCCAGTTTATATTGATTCAACAGCGTCCAGTCAAACGTCAACCCGGAACCGCCGTGCTTGTTTGTTTTTGTATCAAAAAGGAAAAGATCGGCTTTTCCTTCGTATGCTTCCAGTTGTTCAAAATCAAAATTTTCATCAATTCCAAAGGCTTTAATAACGATCACTTTATTTTTGAACAGCTCACAAAAATCCGGACTTTCTTCACCATGCAGTTGTATCGCATTAAATTGGTAAGTCTCTATCAATTCCTCCACCTTATCCGCACTTTCGTTTACAAAAACACCTGTTCTGAGGATAGTTTTTGGCGTATTTATAGCTTGCAGATCATTAATAAACCGTGGCGACTGCGGATAGCAAATAAAACCCAGGTAATCAGGTTCCAGACCGGCTACTTCAGCAATATTGTCCGGATATTTCATGCCGCAAACTTTGATCTTCATGGCTTAATTGCTGCTAATTAAACTATTAAAGCTTTTTAATGCCTTTTTGTTGCTTAATGATTCCTCAGCTTCATAAAAACAATCGCCGAATGTTTTTTCAGGATGAATTGTTCTGATCGCCAGAGCAGCATTGCATAACACCACGCTGGTTTGGGCTGATGTTGCTTCATCCTTCAGTACACTCATAAATATATCGGCCGAGTCTTTTACCGTGCTGCCGCCCAATATTTCATTAGGATTAAGCTTTTCAAAGCCTAAAGCTTCAATGGTATTGATCTTTTCCCCTTCGGATGAGAAAGTTTTGAAATCACCGGTCAATGATACCTCATCGTAGCCATCCAAAGCATTCAGGATGGTGTATTTTACATCTGATTTTTGATATAAATAGGCATATAACCTGGCCAGTTCAAGATTAAACACCCCCACCATCTGGTTTTTAGGCCTTGCAGGATTTACCATGGGGCCAAGCATATTGAAAAAGGTTTTTACGCCAAGCTCTTTACGTATTGGCGC
>JBQCEA010000271.1:0-11764 GCA_051960695.1 Mucilaginibacter sp.
CAATCACTTAAAGCTCTGAATATAACACCTGAATACGTTAAAACCTTTAGCGACGCAGGCTATAAAGATATCCCTGCTGATCAGTTAACTTCACTAAAAGCATTAGGCATAGAGCCAGGCTTTGCAAAAAGTTTTCAGGCATTAGGATATAAGGATATTCGACTTGAGGATCTGACCTCGTTAAAATCTCTGAATGTTACCCCTGAATATATCAGGAGCTTTGAAGCAGCTGGGTTTAAACAAATACCACTGAATGAGTTAAGCTCACTGAAAGCGTTGAATGTTACCCCGGGTTTTATAAAAGGCTTTAAAGATATTGGCTTTAACAATATTTCCCTGGATGAAGCAACATCGTTAAAAGCTGTAGGAGTGACCCCACAATATATCCAGAAGATGCGGGCAAAAGGGTTTAACTCCAAAGACCTGAATAAATATATCGAGTTAAAGAACGCTTTTAATTGATCAGTTAGTCGGCTTACGAGGTTTTTAAAACTTCGTAAGCCTTAAACCTATTTTAATCAATCATCCTATGTTAGTCTTCATTTTTGCCATAGTTCTTGTTTGTGCCACCGTGGTTATGATGAGTGCAAAACGTTACCGGTAGCTGCTATCAATAATCAAGCTCCCGGCAATTAAAACCGGCTGTTTGCAAAAGCGACTCCACATAAGCCGGCCGAAGGCCGTTGGTTTCAATACGTAATATTTTATCACAATCTTCCAGGTCAAAGTTCCATTGCTTTATCGCCGGAATTGAAGTTAATAAAGAACGCACCTGAGCCACCTTCTTCTTACTGCTCACATTTGTTTTGAAAACCAGGATTTCCATAGCTTATAAAAT
The DNA here is from genome assembly GCA_051960695.1 of Mucilaginibacter sp. Lineage (GTDB taxonomy): Bacteria > Bacteroidota > Bacteroidia > Sphingobacteriales > Sphingobacteriaceae > Mucilaginibacter. Next base: position 839 of record JBQCEA010000271.1, read on the forward strand.
TTTGTTAGCTTAATAACTTCCGGAGTTGTCCAAATTGGACAAACTCAACTATTTTTTTCTTCAGTGGCCTTAGCGGGGTCTTCAGCAGGTTTATTCGGGGTAGATTGTTCCCAATCTCCATAATTTCTGCGATGGCCCCATTTACCACAGCGCTCATGCCATTGCTCGCGAAATCGTTGCTGTTCCTCTGGGCTCATATTTTTGAAACGCTCCATTTTATGGCGCATCCATGGCGCCCCGCCTCTTGGGCCACCTTTACCGAACCCAAATAATATCTTACATAATATCAGCAACCCCGCTGCCTGCCAGAAAGTGATTACCCCAAGGTGAAAAATAGCCGGCATCAGTGCGTTCCAAAGCAGCATCACAACAAAGCTTGCCACTGCCAGGAACGCTACAATAGCAAAGGGAATAAATATCATTTTCTTTCTGAAACCGAGCCCATGCCTATAGGCCTTGTTTCCAAATTCTGTATCGTTCATTTCAATTCTTTTAATATTCTCTTACTTCTTCATACAATTGTCTAAGCCGCTTGCGCAAGTGAAGCACTGCATAACGCTTTCTCGAGACCAGCGTTTGCACATTTTCGCCAGTGCGTTGGGCGATTTCATTAAAGGGAATGCCGTCCAGTTCCTGCCAGATAAATACCTGGCGCTGTTCTTCCGGCAGTTCGTCCAAAGCAAAAAATAGCTGCTCCCAGAAAAGGTTGCGGATATATTCCGTTTCAGGCGTAGTACCTTCAGTTAACAGTATCGCGCGGAAGTCAGGCCCTTCTTCGTCATCGTCTTCCTGCGGTGTCAGATCAAACAACTCTTCGGTCTTTTTCCGGTTTTTGTCGATGATCTTATTGGCAGCCACCCTATACAACCACGCGCCGGTTTGTTCTATAGGTTCGGCGTTAACTACCGCACTTAGTTGATACCAAACGTCCTGCAGGATATCTTCGGCGTCGGCATCACTTTTTACCCGTTTGCGGATAAAACCCAATAAGCCTTTACCATACGATTTGATAGCTTGTATGACATGGGTTTTTCTTTCTTCGGGCATTACTGCAGTGATCAAAGTTTTTTCTCCTTTAAAGGTAGAGACGATTGACCGGAGAAAACATTTTAAAGAAAATAAAAATAAAATACAGAGAGGCCGTTATAGCGAAAATTAACCTTGTAATGAAGCGAATTCATGTTAATATCGTAGCTTTATATACATATGGATCGACGTATGAAATATTCGAAATATACCTGCCTGATATTGCTCTTTTCAATTGTTACGACAATTGCCAAAAGCCAATCCAAAGCCGATGACATTATTGCCGCGATGAAAACATCGGAAAATAACTGGAACAAAGGCGACCTGGACCACTTTATGAAAATGTATACTGATTCATCAACCATGATGATGCCGACGGGGCCGGTAGGATTGAGTGCGATAAGAGATTTATATCAAAAGCATTATTTCAACGGCAAAATGCCAAAGCAAAACCTATATTATAGCGAAATGAAAGTGACCATGCTGGGAAGCAATTATGCGCTGCTGACCGGCAAGTTTACGCTTACCGGAAATAATCTGCCTGAGCGCTCAGGACGTTATTCGCTGGTGATGGTTTATACAAACGATGGCTGGAAGATACTACACGACCACTCAGGATAACATCGCTTCATTATGAAACCCACTTTTATACCGATGCTTTATATTGGGCATGACAAAACTATTGCCGCACTTGAATTTTATCAGAAAGCGTTTGGCGCTACTGTTTTCAGGAGCCTCAGCAATGATGATGGAACCGTTCACATAGCAGAATTAGAAATAGAAGGTGTGCCGTTTCGTTTCCATGAGGATAACACTTCGAAAGGGGAATTAAGTCCGCATGCATACGGTGCTACTACGATAGGCATTGATCTTAGAGTTGATGATCCAGACGCTTTAATGGCAAAAGTGATAGCTGCAGGGGCGAAAGAAACATCACCCATGCAGGATTATTTCTATGGCTATAGGCAAGGTTCGGTTATTGATCCATTCGGGCATAAATGGACTTTTGAAAAAGTGATCTGATCCTTGTTAATCGTCTGAAATTTACTTTCTGTCCTGATTTATTGGTTAATCATCTATTATCCTTTGCTTATTCCATTTATATGCATATCTTTAGTTGTGTCATTATAACACAATAGATTATAAACCCAATTGATATTCAATTTCCTGTATAGTTATGAAAAGAAACTTTACCCGTTCGACAGTTTATTTTATCGGTACATTATCATTAGTTGCATTTGCTGTTACCGTTATAAGCAGCACAACCCAGAAGTGGACCTCAGAAGATGAAGGCGACGGCATCGTGCTCGTCAAAAATCCTAATGGCGCCACGTTGGGTTATTCGACCAAATCGGGTGTAAAAATACTGACCATAGACGGGCTGGCTTTTAAAGACCTTAACAAGAACGGCAAACTGGATAAATATGAAGACTGGCGATTACCCGTGGAGGAACGCGCTAAAGATCTGGCATCAAAAATGTCTATAGACCAAATAGCAGGCTTAATGTTATATAGTGCCCACCAGGCTATTCCTGCCATGTCAGGCGGCCCGTTTGGAGCCGGCACCTACAACGGGAAGAAATTTAATGAAGGCGGGATTGATCCTTCTGAAGTAACTGATCAGCAAAAACAGTTTTTAATAAAAGATAACCTGAGGCATGTGCTTATTACCTCGGTACAAACCCCGGAAGTTGCCGCAAAATGGAACAATAATGTTCAGGCATTGGTCGAGGGCGAAGGCTTCGGCATACCTGCTAATAATAGTTCAGACCCACGGCATGGTACCAATGCCGGAGTAGAGTATACCGCAGGAGCGGGTGGTAAAATATCACAATGGCCGGACCAGTTAGGTTTGGCCGCAACGTTTGACCCTGCTGTAGTACAAGAGTTTGGCCATATTGCTGCACAGGAATATAGGGCATTGGGTATTTCAACCGCTTTATCGCCACAGATCGATATGGGTTCCGAACCGCGTTGGGTACGCATTAACGGTACTTTCGGCGAAGATCCACAGTTAGATGCCGATATGGCACGCGCTTACATAGATGGTTTTCAAACCTCAACCGGTGATGCCGAAATCAAAGACGGCTGGGGCTATAACAGTGTAAACGCTATGATGAAGCATTGGCCGGGAGGTGGTCCGGAAGAGGGCGGAAGAGATGCACACTTTGCTTATGGCAAATATGCCGTATATCCGGGCAATAATTTTGACGAACATTTGGTATCGTTTGTTGACGGGGCACTTAAACTGAATGGGAAAACTAAAATGTCGGCAGCTGTTATGCCTTATTATACCATATCTTATGGCAGGGACACTAAGGATAAAGAGAATGAAGGCAACAGCTATAATAAGTATTTGATCACTGATCTGTTAAGAAACAAATATCATTACAACGGCGTGGTTTGCACCGACTGGATGGTTACAGCAGATGAAGGCAAAAAACCGGATGAGTTCCTGGGTAAATCATGGGGAATGGAAACCAAAACAATCGCCGAAAGACATTATAAAATATTAATGGCCGGGGTAGACCAGTTTGGTGGCAACAATGATTCCAAACCTGTGATAGAAGCCTATAATATGGGTGTAAAGGAACATGGCGAGGCTTATATGAGGGCGAGGTTTGAACAGTCTGCCGTACGTTTACTGACCAATATTTTCAGGACTGGTCTTTTCGAAAATCCATACCTCAATGTAGAGCATACCAAAACGACAGTTGGCAAGCCTGAGTTTATGACAGCAGGATACAATGCTCAGTTGAAATCGATAGTATTGCTAAAGAATAGTGGAAACGTATTACCGCTTAAAAAGGAGATAACAGTGTACCTGCCCAAGAAATACACACCATCTATGAAAGGCTTCTTCGGGCCGCCATCGAAAGAAAGATGGGATGAAGCAGTAAGCGCGGGTTTATTAAGTAAATACTTTAAATCTACAGACGATCCGTCACAGGCAGATTGTGCTATTGTATTTGTAAGCAGCCCGAACGGTGGCGCAGGTTATGACAGCGACGATGTAACCAAAGGCGGGAACGGTTATGTGCCGATCACACTGCAATATGGTGAATATACTGCTAATTATGCCCGCGAGCATAGCATTGCCGCCGGAGATCCCTCAGAACCCAATGTGCACGACCGTACTTATAAAGGCAAGACAATCACAGCAGCTAATTACAACGACCTAAAAACCATCCGCGAAACTAAGGCTGCCATGAAAGGCAAACCGGTTATTGTGGTTATCAATTTGTCCAAACCAGCTATACCTGCCGAATTTGAAAAAGACGCCAATGCAATTGTAGCTGACTTTGGTGTACAAAACCAGGCAATACTGGATGTTTTGACCGGAGCATTCGAGCCATCCGGCCTGCTGCCTTTCCAGATGCCGGCTAACATGAAAACGGTTGAGCTACAGGATGAGGACATTCCGCATGATATGATCTCTTATACCGATTCAGAAGGCCACACTTATGATTTTGGTTTCGGCATGAACTGGAAAGGTGTGATACATGATGCCCGTACTGCCAAATATGTAGATGTCCTGAAAAAACCAGTGATCAATATTAACGGTAATACTGCGAGTATTAGTTGCAGCATGACTAACGGTAAGATCTATTACACTACAGATGGATCAACCCCGGCATTTGTTGAAGCAAATGAATACAAAAAGCCATTTGCTATAAGAAAAGGCACAGTAGTTAAAGCCATTGCCAAACGATATGGCTGGGACAACAGTGACCTGGTAGAAGTAGAGGCGGAGGGGGCCAAGTAATATTAAAGGGTGTCATGCTGTCCATAGGACTCCTTCGGAGATGCACTCGAAGCATGTGTGTTGGGCAATTGCGCACACTTCGACAGACCTCAGTGTGACACCTTTTTTCTTTCTATTTCTTTGACGATTTGGCGATAGGATTATAGTCCAGTGCAAGTTTTACCCAATGGTCAAAATCTTTTTGATGTTGAAAGCGCTCTGGACTGATATAAATAAAGCCCTTCATGTGTTTGCCGCCGTGGACCATCGGACGTGTACCGCTTTCCTCAACAAGCTGTTCAGTTAATTCAGGATCGAGGCGCAGCATCAGCTCATTACCACTAACACTGATACACATTTTATCATCAACCATAAAGGTAACGCCGCGAAACATTTTCTTTTCTTCCACTTTAGGGATGTTCATTAATGCTTCCCGAACGCGGTCGGCTAATTTTTCATCGTAAGCCATAGATGGTATTTATTTACGTAAATTTACTAATATCACTTGGGTGTCACACTGAGCTCTGTCGAAGTGTGTGCAATGGCCTGCCCGCGATGCTTCAAGAACACAGTATGACACCCATATAAATTCTACTGCTTCAGCTTTGCAAGCTTCTTATGGATCACTTTTCTATCTGCCGCCGACTTATTCAATTTTACAGCAGTGGTTAAATGATCAATAGCCTTTTTAGTATCAATTTCAGTATATAATTCTCCTAACAAGCTATGGTATAAATGACTTTTATCCAGGTTTAGTTTTTCCGCTTCAACAATAGCAGCTTCATTACCATAGACCTTAGCCAATGCATAAGTACGGTTAAGTGCAGCAATAGGTGAGTATTCAATTATTAACAACCTATTGTACAGGCTCAATACCTTTTCCCATTTTTCCATGTTATCGCGCTCAGCTGTATGCCAGTAGGCAATAGCGGCCTCCAGGTGATACTTGGACAATACTTCACCTTTTGCACCCCTGTTTAAATAGTACTCTCCCTGCTTTATTAATTCTTTGTTCCATAATGAGATATCCTGATCTTCATAAAGTATCAGTTCACCATTTTTATCTATACGGGCCTCGAACCGTGAGGCATGGAAACACATTAGTGCAAGCAGTGCATTAACTTCAGGTTTATCAGTGCTTTTATTTTCGGTAAGCATGTGAGTTAACCGCATAGCTTCAAGACAAAGATCTTTGGTCAATACCGCGTTTCGGTTGGATGAGTAATAACCCTCATTAAAAAGCAAGTACAAGGTTGTCAGCACATTGGCAATACGGGTGTCAATTTCCGAATTTAACGGCATTTCGATCTTCACCTTGTCTTGTTTCAGTTTTTCTTTCGCACGATACAAACGTTTATTGATCGTTTCCTTATTGGTTAAAAAGGCATCTGCAATCTCATCAATGCTAAAACTACAAAGAATGCGTAGCGACAGGCCGATCTGTGATTCCGGCGGAATGCCAGGATAACAAATAGCAAACATCATCTGCAGCTGACTGTCATTAATATTCGTTACTGAAAGATCTACTTCTAACTCATGTGATTCTTGAACTGCATATTGCACCTGTGGCGACACCTTTTCATTGAAAATGGTATTGCGTTTCAAAAAATCTTTAGTTTTGTTTTTGGCGACGATGTATAGCCAGGCAGCCGGATTAGCAGGTACACCTTTAAGTCCCCAGGTTTCGGCGGCGAGAAGAAAGGTATCGCCAACAATATCCTCGGCTATGGTTATATGCTCAATACCGAATAACCGGCAAAGCACAGCGGTTATTTTACGGAATTCGGTACGATATAAATATGGGATCAGCTCTTTTTCCTGCATAAATAAAAAGCTTCCGCCCCAAAATAACGGGGCAGAAGCTCGTCAAATTTAGTGTTCACTATTCACGGGGATAATATCGCGAACTTCAACGTTGCCGCCAACACTTAGGATAGGACATGTTTTGGCCCATTCCATAACCTCTTCTATTGAATCGGCTTTGAAAATGCTTAGGCCGCCTATGATCTCCTTGATCTCTGCATAAGGTCCGTTGGTTACAACGTTGCCCGGTTTAACAGTCCGCCCTTCGTTGCCTAACCGCATACCGGGCGAAACCAGTTTATTCTGCGCAGCAATGCTGCCCATCCAATTTTCCCAATCTTTTGAAACAGAAAGTTTCCCTTCTGACGTCAGCGGTATTTCGCCTAATGGCTCTGACCGGTAAACCATTACAAATTCTTTCATGATAATTTTAATTAAGTATGTGAATTTAATTCGCCTCATCCTCAAACCCTCTCTTTTGGAGAGGATTTAGGTGAGCTAAAAAATCAATTACTAGCCATAGGAATAATATCCCTAATCTCTACATTACCGCCTGCATTCAGGATAGGGCAGCCCTTGGCAAGTTCTGTTGCCTCGTCTATATTACCGGCTTTTACAACGATGATTCCTGTTATCATCTCTTTGATTTCGGCATAAGGACCATTAGTTACTATATTAGAAGGCTTTACCGTAGCACCATCACCGCCCAGGCGGGTGCCTCCATTTGCCAATTGTCCTTTGGCACCCATGCCGCCCATCCAGGTTTGCCATTGCTGCATAATATTTTGCAACTCATCAGGTGAGTACTTTGCTTCAGGATGAAAATCATTTCTGAAGATCAATGCGAATTCGTTCATAACTTTAAGTTTTTGTTTTTTGATCTAATGACGATCAGTATTTCGCTTATTGGACAACGTTACTAATTTTTTTATGCGATAAACAAAAATCAGTAAAAAGCTATTTTTAGTACAAATAATATCTTTGAAATATTACTTTGCATAATACTATAACCAACTATCATGAAAAAGGCCCTGTTTATATTGCTGTCCACTGCTATTACCATGCCCGTTTTTGCGAAGAAAAAGGTAAAGCCGGATTCTGTTTTGCGTATAATGGACAAAGTAGCCAGCTGGCAAATACGTTCGTGGCAGGAACATAGTAAACACCATCATTTAGGCGACTGGACAATGGGGGCATGTTATGCCGGTTTCATGGCACTGAACCAAACAGGGCATAATGATATGTATCTACGCGAAATGAAGTCTAAGGGTGATAGCCTTAAATGGAATACCGGCCCGCGACGCACTATGGCAGATGATTATTGCGTGGCGCAAATGTTCTCGCAGATGTACATGATCTATAAACAGCCGGTGATGATAGCACATTTTAAGGCACAGGCTGATAGCATTATTGCTATGCCTCATACCGAATCACTTGAATGGAAGAATAACATTGCTAACAGGGAATGGGCATGGTGCGATGCACTTTTTATGGGGCCGCCTGCCTTTGCCTACTTATATAAAGCTACAGGCGAAAGAAAATATTTGGATATTACAACTAAACTATGGTTCAAAACCACTGATTATTTATTTGATAAAAACGAAGACCTGTACTACCGCGACAGTCGCTTTTTTACACAACGCGAGGCCAATGGCAAAAAAGTATTTTGGTCGAGAGGTAACGGATGGGTAATGGGAGGACTTGTACGCGTTTTAGATAACATGCCAGCTGATTATCCTGAACGGCAAAAGTTTGTTGATCTATACCAGAAAATGGCAGCTCGGATTGCCAAACTGCAAAACCGTGATGGCACCTGGCATGCTGCGCTGCTTGATCCTAAAGCGTACCCTGTTAAAGAAACCAGTGGAACAGGTTTTTATTGTTATGCATTGGCTTACGGTATAAACAAAGGGCTGATACCTTATAAACAATATCATAAAGTAGTTGAAAAGGCATGGAAGGCCTTGATGGAGTCGGTACAGCCGGATGGTAAATTGGGTTATGTACAGCAGATAGGCGAGAAGCCTGAAAAAGTAACTACTAATGACACCGAAGTTTATGGTGTAGGGGGGTTTCTTTTGGCAGGTTCTGAGGTTTATAAAATGCTGGAGAAGAATAAATAAGTCCCGACTCATTATTAAAAAGACTTTCGTTTAAAGATTATTTTTAACTTGTCGGTACTAATCTGACCCGAATGAACCGTAAGTCTAAATTTCTCATTCTGCTTGTTACTATTATATTTATTACCTTTTCAAGTGCATCTGCACAAAGCAGCAATCATAAAACTTTTCACGTCATTGCATTCTATCATGAATACCCAGACCTGGCACATATCAGTTTTGTTCATGATGCCAATAAGTTTTTCCCTGAAATGGGAAAGAAATATAATTTCACCTATGATTCAACCAAAGACTGGAGTAAGCTGAATGCAGAGACCCTGGCTAAATATCAGGTAGTGCTGTTCCTCGATTCCCGGCCAGAAGATCCCGCGCAGCGAAAAGCATTTGAACAATATATGAATAATGGCGGCGGCTGGTTAGGTTTTCATTTTGCAGCTTTCGCGTTAACGCCATCTCAATATAATTCTGACTGGGACTGGTATCATTACCAGTTTTTGGGTTCAGGACAATATGTGAGCAATACCTGGCATCCAACTTCAGCTATTTTGAGAAATGAGTCAGGAAAAAATCACCCGGTAACCAAAGATATGCCTGAAATCATTAAAACAATGCCGAATGAATGGTATCGATGGGAAAGGGACCTGCGCAAAAATCCCGACATCAGAATATTATTCTCAATTGATTCAACCAGTTTCCCATTGGGAAATGGCCCGAAACAATCTGAAATATGGCATAGCGGTTATTACCCTGTGGTATGGACGAACAAGCACTATAAAATGGTATATTTTAATATGGGTCATAATGATATAGATTATGACGGTCATACTAATGCTACATTATCACACACTTTCGATAGTCCCATGGAAGCCAGGCTGATCCTGGATGCGCTGATATGGGTTGGAACAGGCAAGAAGGTGGATTAAGGGTTGTGAAACATCTTTTTTACAAATAAGTGTGTTTGTTTATACTCAGCAACTGTTAACTTGGTAAATTAATTCTTTAGTTTACCAATTAAACCAAATTCCTATTATGAAAGAACAGGACATTTCACGTCGCCGTTTTATCGGTAGCGCTGCTATTGCTGCGGCAGGTATCGCCTTAACCTCAAAAGCGGCATTTGCAGCCTCACTTTTCCAGGCAAAACCAAACTCCAAGATCAACGGTGTGCAAATAGGGGTTATCACATATTCGTTTCGCAGTATGCCCAGCAGCGCCGAACAGCTATTACAGTATTGCCTGCAATGCAATATTAATGCAATTGAGTTAATGGGCGATGCGGCTGAAGCTTTCGCCGGTGCTCCGGCGCGTGTAAGCGGGGAAGATTATGCAGCCCATGCAAAAAAGATGGCCGAATGGCGTGCAAATGCACCGATGGATAAATTTAAGGCATTGCGAAAACTCTATAACGATGCAGGCATCACCATTTATGCATGGAAACCGAACGCCCTTGGTGCTAAAAATACCGATGCGGAAATAGATTACGCTTTTAATGCCGGCAAAGTATTGGGTGTGACACATGTTACCGTTGAATTGCCAAATGACCCGGAACAAACCAAACGCCTGGGCCAATTTGCCGAAAAACATAAAATACATGTTGGTTACCATGCCCATTTACAAGCTACGCCAACTTTATGGGATACAGCGTTGAGCCAGTCAAAATGGAATGCTATTAACCTGGACATTGGCCATTATACAGCAGGTACAAGCACAAGCCCGGTTGATTTTATTCTAAAAAATCATGAGCGCATTATGAGTATCCACCTGAAAGACAGGAAATATCACGATGGCCCTAATATGCCATGGGGACAAGGTGACACACCTATTGCCGAAGTGCTTAAACTAATGCAAAAGAACAAGTACAAATTCCCCGCAACCATCGAACTGGAGTATAATATCCCTACAGATTCTGATGCGGTGAAGGAAGTTATCAAATGCAGAGAGTTTGCTGCTAAGGCACTTGCTTAACTAAGTCACTGAAATATAATTGCCGTTTCAATAAAGGTCAATCTATTGTGTAAAAACAACACAATGATATTTGCTTCTTTTAATTTTATATATTAGAAAATAAAATCAATTCTAAAACTAAGATGTCAACGAACACATATGATGCGATCGTGATCGGCTCCGGGATATCCGGTGGCTGGGCAGCGAAAGAACTGACACAAAAAGGACTTAAAACGATCATGCTGGAAAGGGGCAGGGACATAGTGCATGTAAAGGACTATGTAAATG
>JBQCEA010000272.1:0-2591 GCA_051960695.1 Mucilaginibacter sp.
ACCCAAGGTTACATTGTCTGCAATATAAGTGTGCGGATAAATTTTACAATTGTTACCCACTTTTGCGCCGGGGCCGATATAGGAAAAGGCGCCTATATAGCAGTTTTCGCCAACCTGTGCTGATGGATGTATAAAATTAGGCTCCTCAACACCCGTCTTATTCAGTTTGATGGTATTGTACCTCTCCAGCAGAAGGGAAAAAGAAGTATAAGCATTGTCAACCCTGATCAATGTTGCCTTTACCGGCCCCGAAAGAACAAGATCCTTGTTGACGATCACAATTGAGGCATCGGTAGTATATAGGTATTGCTCGTATTTCGGATTGGCAAGAAATGAGAGGGAACCTGCAGAAGCTTCTTCTATTTTGGCCAGTTTATCAACGGCAATATGGGGGTCGCCCTCCACAGTTCCGTTTAGCATAAAACTTATCTCCTGCGCGGTAAATTGCATCGGGCAAATTTAAGTGTAAAAATCAAAGCAACAAATTATAAAATATGCTGTGAATTTGAGCTTTTCAATGCTGAATTTCAGAAATTATGACCGGCTGTTGAATAGTAATTGCGGCATTTAAACCAAGGTTTTATTGTAGCAAAAAATATACTTTTTAACAGTAGTTGCCAGCGCTTCAAGGTTGGCATTATCGCTTGCTTTGGCAATATCTTGTAGAGTGCCGTCTTTCATCAGCAAGCGTATACTGCCATTTTCAGGCTTATAGGCGTTATTGGTTATCATTCCCGAGAAAACAAAGTATTCAGCTTCGTCCCCGTTTATCGGGAATTGTTCAACCGCCTTATCAGACAAGCTCGCTATGATATGGTTTTCGGCAGGCTCAGTGGTTATGTCTACATGATACAGATTGCGTTGCATCAGCATCTTACATAAGTACGATAAGATAAAATCCTCATCCATTGCCCAAACCTTGATGGCAGCCATAATATCGTTATCATCCAGCATGGCAAATAGTTCAATATGCTCATCGCTGGCCATAAATTCGTCTTTGCTGATCTCTTTTACCAGGAAATGGCTTAAAGCAGGTGTGGCAAAAAACCGTTTACCACTTAAAGCCAATGCACGGCTGCGTTCCAGTATTTTACCCAGTAATTGCTCGGCAGCTATAACAGTTTTATGCAGGTAAACCTGCCAGTACATCAATCTGCGTGCTATCAGGAATTTTTCGATAGAGTAAATACCCTTTTCTTCAACAGCAATGTGGTCGTCAACAACATTCAGCATTTTAATGATCCGGTCGAAGCTGATAACTCCTTCTGATACACCCGTAAAAAAACTGTCTCGGTTCAGGTAATCCATGCGGTCCATATCCAGCTGACCTGATACCAGCTCGTGAAGGAACTTTTTATGGTATGTGCCGTTGAATACCTCAATAGCCATAGAAAGCTGTCCGTCAAATTCACTGTTCAGCTTGTTCATCAGCAGGGTAGAGATATCTTCATGAGAAATGCCCTCGACAATGGTTTGTTCCAAAGCATGTGAGAATGGCCCGTGACCGATATCGTGCAGCAGAATAGCAACAATAACCGCTTCTTCCTCTTCGGCAGATATATGATGCCCCTTGCTTCTTAAAGTTTCGATGGCCATACACATCAGATGCATGGCGCCTAAAGCATGATGGAAGCGGGTATGCAATGCGCCGGGATAAACGAGGTGTGTCATACCCAACTGTTTAATATATCTTAAGCGCTGAAAATAAGGGTGCTCAATAAGATCGAATACCAGTTCGGATGGGATACTGATAAACCCGTAAACGGGATCGTTTATGATCTTCTTTTTATTCAATGATGTAATGCTTTGCAAAAATGTCAAATCGAAACAACTTATGCCTATTTATTTGTTAATTTTTGTTAATTCCTTCTTTTCATGGGTAACAAAAGCCTGGTTTCGGGGTTATCTTTGTAAAAAATAAGATTATGCAGGATACGACGATTTTATGGGCCGATGACGAAATAGATCTGCTAAAGCCGCATGTGCTTTTTTTGAACGAAAAAGGATATAATGTAAAGACGGTAACCAACGGCAATGATGCTGTTGATGCCTTTAAAAATAATTACTTCGACCTGGTTTTCCTGGATGAGAACATGCCTGGGCTCACCGGTTTGGAAACTTTGTCGGAGATCAAAAATATTAATAACGAGGTGCCTATAGTGCTGATCACCAAGAATGAGGAAGAATACCTTATGGAAGATGCAATAGGTGCCAAAATAGATGACTACCTGATAAAACCTGTAAATCCTAAACAGGTATTGCTCACCATAAAAAAGCTGACCGAGAACAAGCGCCTGGTAACCGAAAAAACTACTATGGCCTATCAGCAGGATTTCAGGACATTAGGCATGACCCTGAACGATAAGCTAAGCTACCAGGAGTGGGTTGACGTTTATAAAAAGCTGATATACTGGGAGCTGGAACTGGAAAAGCTTGAGGACGAAGGTATGCACGAAATTTTGACCTTGCAAAAGGCAGAAGCTAATGTGCAGTTCGGGAAGTTTATTGAAAAAAATTACACCGATTGGATAAGGAACCCTGAAGACGGGCCAATTACTTCACCGCAATTATTTAAGAAAAAGGTATTCCCG
>JBQCEA010000273.1:0-2255 GCA_051960695.1 Mucilaginibacter sp.
ACACCTTGCCGATCTTTTCTATAGTGGTATGTGCATCGGCATTTTTCGGCAGGCGGTAGGTAATAACAAACCCGTTCGCACTATGGCAGAAGATAGCCGGCGCTACCGGCATATAAGGTGACTCCATCAAAGCGTCTTTTACCACGCCGATTATTCTTACGGGCTGGTTGCTTCCATTCCATGATATCATTTGATTGACTGGATCTTTAAGTCCGATGCGTTTTATGGTGGCTTCGTTAACAATGACATTTAATGTATCATTTTTCCAGTCGCCCGAAAATTCCCGCCCCGCGGCCATGGTCATGCCCAGCGTTTCGAAATAGCTATTGGATACCCATATAGCGCCAATGTTCACATTTTCATCCCCGGCGTTTTTGCCTGGCCATTTCTCCAGCGAAAAATGGCTGTAGACCTCCGTCGCTGGTGAGGTCGATGATGTCACGCTTTCAGCCAGTCCCGATGATAACAATTCATTTCTTAAGGCATCATAATGCTGGAAAAGATCCCCGTTCAGGTCGGTCATTACCAGCCTGTCGGCACTGTACCCGGTTGGACGGTTTTTAACAAACTGAATTTGCTGATAAACGATCACAGTGCTGATAATGAGGGCAACCGAACAGGTAAACTGTATCACGACTAATATTTTCCTGGGCAATGTAGCGGATCTGCCTGCATGGATAGTCCCCTTCAATACCATGACAGGATTGAAAGATGACAGGTAAAACGCTGGCCTGCTTCCCGCAGCTAATCCAGTAAGTATCACGAAAGCGACCATGAAGCCCCAGAAGCCGATATTCTCATAAGGAATACGGATATAGGAGCCGGTTAACGCATTGAATGATGGCAGGGCCAGCAGAACTAACACCAGGCTTAGCAGGAATGATATCAAAGTGATCGTCACCGACTCCAGCAGAAATTGGTGAACCAGGTCCCTGCGCGCCGAGCCAATGGCTTTGCGAACACCAACCTCCCTTGCCCGTTTTTCGGACCGCGCAGTCGAAAGGTTCATGAAATTGATGCAGGCTATTGCCAGCACCAGTATGCCGATGATGCTGAACAGGCGCACGTATTCTATGAAGCCGCCGGCCACCTTTCCGTTCTTAAAAACATTATATAAATCCCAGTCCTTTAAAGGGTGCATGATGATCTCTGGCTTAAGCGACCGCATTTCCGGGCTTCTTTTATTGACAATATCCCTAATCTTCGGCGCAATTTGCGCATAGGTTACCCCCGGTTCCAGCGCCACATAGGCCAAGAATGAATTGTAGGTCCACTTGGTACGTCCGTCTTTGATCCAGTTCTGGGTCGCTTCTGAATAGGCAAAAGGCGTAATATATTTGAATTGCAGCGTGGCATTCTTAGGGATATCCTTAATAATGCCGGTAACATTCAGGTTCTGTGAATTATCAAAACGCACAACCTTGCCCATCGCGTCGGCATCACCAAATAAGGCTTTGGCGGTCGATTCGGTCAGTACAATAGAGTAAATGTCTTTAAGGGCCGAATTGCTATTGCCTTGGATAAAAGGGTATTGGAAAATTTTAAAAAAGTCGGTTCCCGCAGCTCCTCCCTCCAGGTAAAGCTTTTTATCGCCTACCAACAGGTCGTGGCTCATATTGCCGATATTATAACCTTCGGCCACGTATTTTACACCGGGTATCTCCTCCCGCAAAACTTTTACCAGCGGCAGCGCGATGGATGTTTGGGTAGTTGTGCCATTGTGCTGTGACGTTAGATTCATTTCTACCTGATAAGATCGTGAATAGTCGGGCAGGAAACGGTCGTAGGAATATTGATCAACTACCCATAGGCCGATGAGCAGCGCAACGGCCATGCCGGCGGCCAGACCGATAATATTCAGAGCGCTGTATCCTTTGTTATACAGCATATTGCGCCAGGCAATCTTTAAATAATTACGAAACATAAAATTGCGATTTAATTTCTCACAAGACCATCCGGGAATGATTTTGTGACCCGAAATTATCGCAGCATGTCCTGAAACGGGTTCCAAATCATGATTTGGTCGCTCTTTTTTCAACCCGGCCTTATATTCGGCAGGGCTTTTCCCTGTAAATTGTTTGAAGACGCGGTGAAAAGTGGTTTTGGAGTTGAACCCGCAATCGTATGCAATGCCCAAAAGCGTTATCCGGTCATACGCCGGATCCTTCATTTTGCGGGCAACGTCCTGTATGCGGAATTCATTAACAAAGTCGTTGAAGTTTTTCCGGAGACCAGTATTGATGATCTTTGATAGT
>JBQCEA010000274.1:0-2088 GCA_051960695.1 Mucilaginibacter sp.
CAAATGATTAATTTTTTAAATTTACTTTAAACCTTCGGGCATGATTTTCATCTATATACAGATATGAAAAGCGAGAGTGAAAATAGGGATTGGCTGAATGAATATATGTCACTTAAACAGGTTAACCCCAATAACCCGTTTACAGTGCCTGATGGCTATTTCGATAGCCTTGAGGGGCAGATCATGTCTTATGTAAAGCTCGAAGAATTAAAAAAAAATACACCTGAAGAGAACGGATTTCCGCTACCTGCCAACTATTTCGACGAACTGGCCAGTAATATCCAGTCGAGAATAAATATTGAAAGCTTTTCAGATAAGGAAGCCGAATCTTTTACCGTACCCGAGGGATATTTCAAAAACCTCTCTGAACAGATACAAAGCCGCATATTTGTTGAGGAAGCCATGGATGAGGCGCCTGAAGGATTTACAGTTCCACAAGGTTATTTCGAGCAGCTTACCGCAAATATCCTGGATAAAACCGCTGAAAAGCAGGAAGCAGTTGTTAAGCAGATGCAACCTGTGCACAGGGGTGTAGTAAGGAAATTATTTGCTTCAGCTGCATTTAAGTACGCCAGTGCGGCATGCTTAGTACTTGCTGTTGGAGCTACGTTGCTGTTGACACAAAATAATACTACACAAGCGGTGGCACATAATAACACATTCTTACACAAGTCATTATCAGCAATACCAGTAGATGATATCCAGAACTATCTCGAATTACATATGGATGCATCTGATACCCGTGCACTGATAGATGAAAGCAAGCAGGTTGATGCCCAAAACTTAAGTAACGAACTGCAGGACGCTTTAGATTCCAGTCAATAATATGTATAAATTGGTCAGACATATTTCTACATTATTGGTCCTGTTGGTTATTGGCTTTAAAAGCTTTGGACAATCACGCCCTGAGATACATCGTCCGCCAAATTACGAGCAAAGAGTAATTAAAAGGCAGAGCCGGGTTGAGCAGGTAAGGGAAAATTATATCAGCCGCAGGCTTGCTTTAACACCCGAACAGTCCGAAAGATTTTGGCCTGTCTATCGCCGTTACCAGGACGCGCTTACTGCCGTGAGGGTTAAAAAGAGAATGAACAACTCTAATACTCAAGCCGATGGCACAGAACAGATCCAGATGGAGTTGTATTATGAAAGCGAGCTGGTCAACATCCGTAAATTTTATACCAATGAATTTCTAAAGATACTTCCTCCTGAAAAGGTGAGTGAGCTGTTTAAAGCCGAGCGCGAATTTACAGATGAGCTGATCAGGCAGCTTCGCGAACGCAGCGGGCGAACCGTTAATAACCCGAATTAACAACCTAATTTCATTAAGCGTTTAGGACTTTCCTGTTTTTAAAGTAATTTCGAAACCAGACATCCGGTATCGAACCCATGCTTACATTACGCCAGCTTTTTTTAAACCACAACGCGCAAACCACTAACTTTCCATTGCTATTGGAGTTTGAGCGTGCAGAAGGCGTTTATCTGTATGATAAAAATGGCAAAGCGTGGCTTGATCTGATCTCCGGTATTGGCGTCAGCAACCTTGGCCATAGCAATCCTTATGTGGTAAATGCCATAAAAGAGCAGGTAGATAAATATATGCACCTGATGGTTTATGGCGAATATGTACAAACGCCGCAGGTGCGGTTTGCCGAAAAGCTGGTTTCGTTTTTACCCTCAAATTTAAATTCAGTATATTTTGTTAACTCTGGCGCCGAATCTACGGAAGGCGCTTTAAAATTAGCTAAACGTTATACCGGCCGGAGTGAAATTATTGCCTGCTATAATTCCTATCATGGCAGCACACAAGGGGCATTGAGTGTGATGGGCAATGAAGAATATAAACAAGCGTACCGGCCTTTGTTGCCAGATGTTAAGTTTATTCGTTTTAATGCAGCTGAAGACCTCGAATTAATAACTCGTCAAACTGCCTGTGTTATTATTGAGACCGTACAGGGCGAAGCCGGCATCCGCGTGCCAGATATAGCTTATATGCGAGCGCTTAGAAAACGTTGTTCAGAGACGGGCACCCTGCTGATACTGGACGAAATACAGGCAGCTTCTGGCCGAACCGGAAAGCTATTTGCA
>JBQCEA010000275.1:0-3181 GCA_051960695.1 Mucilaginibacter sp.
TAAAGAATAATAATGAAAGCCTTCGCTAATGGAGTCAGTGATAAGTTGCCAGTATCCGCCTGTGTCTTTTGCCATATCGTATTTCTTTCCCAAATCAATTTGCACCTTTTGTGCATCAGGTGCTTTAATGCGAAACACCACACAGTTGTCAGGTAAAATTTGCGGATACTTTGCCGAACGAACATTGGTGGAGGCCGGCGTGCCTAAAACAGTATATTTTGATAACGATGAAATAGCTACCGGCTTAAACAAAAACTGGGAGAACATATACAAACTGTTCTTCCAGACTTTGAAATCATGCACCCCGGGTTCGATGTAATAAATATGCGGAACACCCTTTTCATAAAGATAAACATGCGTTCGTTTGCTGAATGTAATTAGTCCATCTTTATCGCCACACGATATCCAAAGCAGTTTTAAGCTCTTTTTTGCTTCTTCCGGATTAGGTACTAATTCTTCCGGTTTTTTGGTGTTGGGAGCAGCGGAGAAACTACCCACCCAGGCGAACTTATCCAAGTTACCTAAACCAAAGTTCAATGATTGCCCACCGCCCATTGACAATCCTGCAATGGCACGATGTTCCCTATCTTTATATACGGGAAACTTTTTTTCAATGTAAGGAATAAGGTCATTTAGTAAATCTTTTTCAAAGGTGGCGAACGCCTGCACTTTAGCACTGTCAAAAATATTTCCTACGGCACGATCATCCTTCATAGCCCTGCCGTTTGGCATTACTACAATCAGGGGTTCAATTTTCCCTTCTGAATAAAGATTATCTAATATCACTTCCGGATGGCCACCATTGAGCCATTCTTTTTCATCTCCACCGATGCCATGTAACAGATACAGTACAGGATATTTTTTCTTTTTGGTAAAACCCGGCGGTGTGTAAATTAAAGCCCTTCTAATTGTGCCTACAGTTTTTGAAGCATAAGTAATGGTATCAATTTTACCATGAGGAATACTTGCCTTTATAACGTCAAAACCGGTCGGCGCTTCTTTTACCGACGGTTGTGAACCAGCAGATAAACTATATAGCATCCCGATGAAAAGTGGGAGAAGAAATCGCCTCATATTTGTCGTTTTATATTTCTTACAAGTTATTTCTTTTAAGTCAAATCATTTTCTGAAAGCATAAAATAAGAACATGAACCATCGAAGTTGAACGTAAGCTACTCTTTATATTTTTCGTTTTGTTATAGATTAATTTTATAAGCAAATCTCCCTTTCTACTTAAAAACTTCCTGCAAGGTGGTAGTGAGATATTGCTAACAATTCATCCATGTTTGAGCATTAGGTACAATATAGCTTTTCAATTTTAATACTTTTCCTTTGACGTTCTTTGATCCGATCACGTTCTATCTCTCCACTACCCTCTAAAATATGAATCACCGTATTTTAGATAGGCTTTCTTTACCTCTTCCATCAAGGGTTCTTAACCTTCATTAAGGGTGCTCCCTAAAGTCTATAACTGCTATTTATTAAACAACTGAAATAGTTATACAGTATATAAATGTGAAAGGAAAAAGTTTTGTGATCTCGCAATGACCAGCAATCTCTTTCAGATAGGCATTCATCGCTAAGTTGAGCTTTTGCACCGGCACAGCTCTTTTGATGCTACAAGGGCGAGTTCTGCAGAGGTAAGGAAAGTTTATATCCACTTTTGGAAACGCAGCGAACAGCATTGAAAGGGATCTTTGGGAATCCATTCCATTTTAGCGGCCAAAGTCACCATCTTGCGTAACCGTTCCATGTGCTTCATAACCCCGTTATTTGTTAAAGGATTGTTTTCCATTAAAGGAGCAGTCTTGCGCAGGAAAAATTCAAACTCGGTAATGAATTGAAAATTCAAATCGGATAAGGCTATATCCTTCACCTTGTGCTTTCTTTGTAAAAACAGCTTGACGTAACGCTCGGTTGTGTAATAGTTTTTTAAGGTGCCAGGGGCCAATATCGTTTTCATGTTCTCATTGTGATACGTCATAAGGCTACAGAGTGTACTGTTGGAGGACTCCTTGCCCAAGAAGCAATCTTTGAGGGCTTTGGCCGTAATCAGCCGCCTGTCCATTTGTAGTTTACGGAAGCTTTCCATCAATCGGTAACGGAAATCATCCAGGAAGGGATTGACCTCAAAGGAAAGTTTCTTGTTTCCCTTGACACAGCCGGTAGCCTGATCCCAAAAGGCGGCCGGTACGGTTCGCTTAAGCGATACCTCAGCTACTTTTTTGCTGACGGTAATGCGAACGTAAATGGATAAAACATCAGGGTCGTTTTTTCTCTGACGTGCGACAAAATGTACCCCAAAGGGGTTGGCAGTTTTCATGCTTCACAATTTTTTGGTTAAAAATTATTCAGTTCCTCAGTACTACCAGCGTATAAAAGCGAGATCGGTATTTCTAAACCTTCGAAAGAAAATCATGAAACCAAGTGCCGCTATTTTTTCGGTTTCAAAAATAAAGAGTAAAAGCACTCCATTTTGACTCACGAATAGCTCACGAAATGGTTTGATTTCCTTTGTATTCCATTGATTTGGAATGTGCATAAAAAAGCCCGCAAATCATTGATTTTGCGGGCTTTGGTGTCTTTCGACATTTGAAAAAGTCGGGAAGACAGGATTCGAACCTGCGACCCCCTGGTCCCAAACCAGGTGCGCTACCGGCCTGCGCTACTTCCCGAATATGTTTCCTGCGGTGAGGGCGGGATTCGAACCCGCGGTACAGTTTAACCCGTACGGCAGTTTAGCAAACTACTGATTTCAGCCACTCATCCACCTCACCTTTATTTTTAACCTTAACCCTGCTTCATTTGCAAGGGCTGCAAAAATAGGGATTAAGCCGTAAAAAAACCAAAAAAGAAATCCCAAATTCTAAAACAATATCATTTTTAGAATTTGGGATTCGCTGTTAATTTATTGGATGTTTATAGAGAAGCGAGCTGTACTTTTTGCTGCAACTCCATTACGTTATCCCGGAAGATGCCGTCCGTATCCATTAAATCTTTTACTGTTTGGCAGGAGTGGATAACCGTAGTATGGTCGCGACCGCCAAAATGCTCGCCAATTGTTTTTAAAGAATTCTTGGTAAAGGCTTTTGCCAGGTACATCGTTATCTGACGGGCCTGTACTATTTCGCGTTTGCGGGTTTTTTGCAACAGCCGGTCATAGGGTACATCAAAATAATCG
>JBQCEA010000276.1:0-7808 GCA_051960695.1 Mucilaginibacter sp.
CCCAGGCTGACAACTATCATCAACGCTATGGCGGCTTAACTTTCTGGACACCCAACATTAACATATTCCGTGATCCACGCTGGGGCCGTGGACAGGAAACTTATGGTGAAGACCCCTATCTTACATCGAAAATGGGTGTTGCCTTTGTTACCGGCTTACAGGGAAATGATCCCGACCATTTAAAGGTGGCGGCTTGTGCAAAGCATTTCGCTGTGCATAGCGGCCCGGAGCGGTTACGCCACACTTTTAATGCTCAGGCATCGCCAAAAGACCTGTTTGAAACCTACCTGCCTGCTTTTCACGCGCTCGTAAATGCCCATGTAGAGGCTGTAATGTGTGCCTATAACCGCACCAATAATGAACCATGCTGCGGAAGCAATCTTTTGTTAGATACCGTATTACGCGATAAATGGCAATTTAAAGGTCATGTGGTTTCTGATTGCGGCGCTATCGCCGACTTTTATATGGGACATCACGTAGTACCCGGTCAGCCGGAAGCGGTAGCTCTTGCTGTAAAACATGGCGTCGACCTGAATTGCGGAGATGAATACCCTGCTTTGGTTGAGGCTGTAAAACGCGGATTGATCACCGAAAAAGAGATTGATGCAGCATTGTCTACCCTGCTTAAAACCCGTTTTAAACTAGGTATGTTCGATCCAAAAGGAAGCAGCCCATACGATAAAATTTCAAGCGATGTCATCAATAGCGATGCACACCGCCTGTTAGCTAAACAGGTAGCGTTGGAATCCATTGTAATGACAAAGAATAATGGTGTACTGCCACTGCGCAATGATCTGCCTAAATACTATGTTACCGGGCCAAATGCTGCTACCGTCAATGCGCTGATAGGTAATTACTACGGCGTAAACCCGCAAATGAGCACTATACTGGAAGGTTTAGCTTCCGGTATTTCTCATGCCAGCCAGATGCAATATAAACAAGGTTTTTTATTAGACAGGCCAAATGTTAACCCGATTGACTGGACCACCGATGATGCCAAAGCATCAGATGTAACTTTTGTGGTAATGGGTATTAATGGTTTGCTTGAGGGCGAAGAAGGTGAAGCCATAGCCTCACCGAATTATGGCGACAGGCTGGACTATAATCTACCACAAAACCAGATCGATTTCCTGAAAAAGCTACATGAAGGAAATCATAATAAGATCGTAGCCATTGTTACCGGTGGCAGCCCAATGAACCTGGCTCAAGTACAAAAACTGGCAGATGCTGTTCTGTTGGTATGGTATCCCGGCGAAGAAGGCGGTCATGCTATTGCAGACATCGTTTTTGGTAAAGTATCGCCATCAGGGCGCATACCGGTTACTTTTCCAAAATCGCTGGATCAATTACCGCCGTATGAGAACTATTCCATGAAAGGCCGAACCTATCGTTATATGATAGCTGAACCATTGTATCCTTTTGGCTTTGGTTTAAGCTACACCACTTTTAACTATTCTGATTTTAAGTTGTCAGAACAAAAGATCAAACGAAATATGCCAGTTAAAGCTGAAGCAATGATCACAAATGCTGGCAAAACAGAATCGGATGAAGTTGTACAACTTTATATCACCGCACCGCAAACGGGCGATAACCCGCTTTACTCATTAAAAGGCTTTAAACGGATCCATTTAAAAGCCGGTGAATCGCAAAAAATAACATTTGACATTACTCCTGCTTTATTACAAAGCATAAATGACCAGGGAAATGCAGTGGAATTAAAAGGCGAATACAAGCTCTATATCGGAGGCTCGCTGCCCACTAAACGTAGCGAAGAATTGGGCTCAACCAAAAGCGCTGTAGCTACTTTAACTGTTAATTGATTGAAACTGAAGTAACAGCGTTGCGGCACATGCCAAACGAAGTAGCCCGACCATGGTCGGGCTACTTCGTTTATGCGGCTATTTTATGGAAGGCTTACGCAAAAATGCGTAAACAAAAAAAGCCTCACGGACATGTGAGGCTTTTGCTCCTCAGACTGTACAAAATTCGAACCAAATGTTTGAGCAGTTACAATTTGTAAATAGTTTAAAGCTGCCGTGAAAAAAGGCTCAATATATCCTTAAGATGAATGCAGATCTATGCGAAGGCCGCGAAGGATTTTCTAACTGAAGCAGGCGAATTATATGACTGATTCGACTCCCGTTGGTCGGGATTTGTAATCCTGGATGGGAAACGGTTTGCAATCCTCGATCTAGATAGGAAAGGATTGTAATTCATGTAGCAAGAAAACAATAGCAGATTACAAATCCGTGGCTTTGTTTTTAATCCGGATTATAATGACCATTGAGGCGATACGAGTGTTTTGCTATTACATTCTTGTATAAGATCCAGGAATAATGGTGTTTTTGCATTGTTCTGTTAGTACTTTCTTTTTATCATTTTTAAAAACTCGGTTGGCGATATCCCATATAACCGGGTAAAGTTTCTTGTAAAAACAATTCTCGATCTGAAGCCAACCAGCTCCGCTATTTCGTACATTTTAAGATCGCTGCTAACCATCAGCTCTCTTGCGGTCCTAAGCCGGATTTCATTGACGAGTTCGCCCGGACTCAGGCCGGTAGCCAATTTAATTCGTCTGAAAAGATTTCTGCGGCTCATGTTCATCAGATTGCATAGCCCCCTGATGTCAAGATCGGTGTTGGTAAGATTTTGAAGAATCGCAGCTTTTAGCTGCCGGAAAAAAGCGTCATCATTTTCGTTGGTTGAATGAGACCGTAGTTGGTTATTTGATCCTATACCTTCGGCAGTTCCTCTGCCGGCTGATGGTAATGCAATTGCTGATTTTATCCTGACAAGTCCGCTGATAACCTGCGCGATCACGGACCATGGCATCCCCGGCTCGTGGTTAAATTTAACACTGCCCAACGACTTCATGATCTTTTCGATCTCATCATCTATATACCGTAATGTATTCGCCGAATTAATATCCCCGTTCTCGTTCCATGCGCAGTTAATTCCGCGGGACCCGGAAGAAATACCTGTCGCCGCTAAAACATGCTTTTTAGATAACACATCGCCAGATGTTGACGAAAAAGACAGCTGATAGACACCGCTATTGACAAACAAGTTTAGCGGGTTAAAAAGGTCAACAATGGATACGAGACTGCCGAAAAAGCGCGGTCCATCTGCGCGATAAGTCGTTCTGCCCATAAAAAAACAATAGGTTGATCGTAATTGGTAATGCAAAATATTAAAATTTTGCTAAATCGATTTAAATTATTTTAAAATAACATTACAAAGGCACTTTTAGTTTCACTAAAGGCTTAAATGGTTTCCCAGCCAGGCAGCTGTATAGATTTTCTTTGTAATAAGGATCACCGTATTGCCGGCCCGTATCAATTATTAACCCATAATTTTTTATGATATGAAAAAAATGTATCTACCTTGCCTTGCAGCTTTGTTGATAATTGCTGCGGGCTGCAAGAAAGCAGGGAGTTTGACCGATTCAAAAAAGGTTACCATCGCGCTGCATGGAAGCGCGTTGGCGGGTTCCCCTCCATCCGCTTACGGCTGTTTCCAGTTAACTAATATTTTCAGCAACAAAGTACTTGAAGTGCGCGGAGATTCGACGCTTTTAAAGCCCCAGAACAGCCCGGCCAACGTTCAGCAATACGCCAACTTTAATACCGGCATTTCCGTATCGGCAAACCAAAAATGGTATCTCATACAACAAAACACGGGCACCATTACATCAAGCACACCTTTCAAGATCATGAATGTTGCAAGCGGCATGTATTTGGAAGCACCTAACGGAACGTCGGGCACTCAATTATGGCAAGATCATTCAAACGGCTTTCCCAGTCAGATATGGTACCTGCACCAGGTAAGCGGCCAGACCTATTATTATATCCAGAATGCCAACGGGCTCGTCCTGACCGACCATGCGAACTCAACCAGCGATGGCGCTCCCATAACCGAAGAAACGCTTGCCAGTACCAATAATCAATACTGGAGCCTTAGCAGCATTACCAACGAAGCTTATCGCGACGACGCCGTGGTCACCTTCTTCCATCGTCCAAATACGGCTAACACAACAGTTGCATTTGACGAAGGCAAGAGCGTCCCGCTAACCAACGGCTCAAATAATGGCAAGATACTTTGGATCACCGAAGATGCTTACGCATCCAGCCAATTGCAAAGCAACGGCTATTTATATTGCCAATTTTTCTCTTACCACAACTCAGGCCTTTTACAGCCAAACAATTCAAACTGGGCAGCAACCTCCACACCCAATATTACAACAACCAGCAATGCGGGCACTGGCATTAATGAACTTGAAATTATCAAAAGTCCCGGCGACCATAGCAGTACCTACAGCTGGCCCGGCGTGGGTGTTGAAATAGGCAGCAATGTTTATCTGTATACTTATGAATCGGCCAATGGCTCTGCACCGGCTAACCAGGTGTTAAACAAGATCGCAGAAAGCACGGGCAGCACGGCCTGGGGAGGAGTAACGAGATTAACCCCCAACGGCATGTCGGGCCAAACTAAGATCGGTTATTCGGTAGGTATGATCAAGAAACCAGCCGGCGATACAGTATATGTATATGGCGCAGAAAGTACCTATTTCAACGCTGAATCCATATTCCTGGCACGATATCCAACAAGTAATCCATCGTCATGGTCATATTGGCGCGGGCACACTTGGGCATCAACGCCTGATACAACAAGTGCGTTATCCGGCCAGCTCACTATCGGGTCTGGTACTTCCACCCAGCAAAATGTGATGATAGCCTACGCCAATGGCAAATACGTCATGATCCAGCTCGATCTGGGCTATTTCTGCGATCCGTCTTCGCACAACGTTTATATTTCAACGTCTTCGACCCCATTCGGGCCATTTACTGCCCCGCAGAAAGTATTTACCATAAACGATTGGTATAATGGCCATCTGGCGAAGTATTATACACCTGCCATTCACCCGGAATTCAATAATGCACACAATGAGTTACTTATCACCTATTGTCTGAACTATAATGCCAGCGGCGGAAGTTGCTCAACTCAAACCTGCTTCAGCAACAACCAGGACCCAAATGCCTACCAGATAAAAGCAGTGCGGATCCCGTATGCATTGATCGGACTATAACCGACCATGCTTTTATTTATATAATTTCCCATGAGAGGGCAACCAATAACCGGTTGCCTTTTCATTTAGGGACGACTGTCGCTTTCATATTTAGATAACATTGCTAAATCGTTTTATTTATTAAATTCTTTTTCAATATTTGCACAATCAGCTCCTTCGCTGTTAACCAAACTTTCTGCAAATGTCCTATAAAAATGTGTTCTCTGCTATAGCCCTTGTATTATCATACACCTGCGTTTGCGCACAAAAAAATATCCAGGAACCAGCAAATAATAATGCTACAGCCAAATTCTTTCAGGCTGATTCAACAGTACAACCTACAAGTGCTTCAGTTATTGTTTATAGTACTATTGGGTACAGTGAAAATGCGGATAAGCTAATCACGACATTGAATAAAAAAGGCATAGCTGCATTTAAAGTGATTAAAACAGCGCCTGGTGAGGCCGATATGCAGGAGTTATTCCAAAAGCTACGCATTAACGCTATCAAACATAAAGTCACCGATCCTAAAATCGGGATCCTGACTTTTGGCAAGATCAGCTTACCCGCCTCAATGATCAAGCCCGCTGACTTCGTTGGCATGGTCGATCCCGGAACATTATCAAAACTGAAGATCCCGGCAGCCGTTCCTTTATTTATTGATCAAAGCGGTGACACTAAAGGCGACATTCGCTTTTATTCCAGTCGTATTCAAGAGGGCAAAAAAACGGATATGCACCTGCATCAGCAACCGGTTTCCAATAGTGCCCGGTATACTGAGCTTATCAACTGGATGACAGAACTTGGCTTACTGAAAGCCATCAGCGATGAGAAAACCGAGGCACAAAGGAAACAGCAAGACTGGGAAAATTTCATGAAAATAATCGACGACCGGTTACATAACGATTGGGCCTGGCTAAAACGATATGAAGATAATAATGACAAGATGCCAGCGCCTGCTAAAGACGAAAAACGGGTGATATTTTTAGGAAATTCTATCACCGAAGGCTGGATAAATAAAGATCCGGAATTCTTCGAAAGCCATAAGTATATCAACCGCGGCATTGGCGGACAAACCACACCGCAAATGCTGGTGCGTTTTCGTGAAGATGTGGTCAATCTGCACCCGGGCGTAGTGATCATTCTTGCCGGCATTAATGACATCGCCGAAAATACCGGTCCCTCAAGATTAGAAAATGTGGCCGGAAATATCATTTCCATGGCAGAAATAGCTAAAGCAAACGGCATCAAAGTTATTTTGTGCTCGGTGCTGCCTGCTATTGCATTCCCATGGCACAGGGAAATAGATCCGGTTCAACCGGTTATCAAATTGAACGCTATGCTAAAAAATTATGCTGTCAAAAATAAATTAACCTATGTTGATTACTATTCGGCTGTAGTGGATGCACAACACGGGTTCAAAAAAGAACTGACAATAGATGGCGTACATCCAAATCTCGCAGGCTACAAAATTATGGAACCTTTGGCCGAATCGGCGATCAACAAGGTGTTAATTGAAAATTGAGTGCTCCTAACCCTCCACAGTTACTTTCTTAACAGAAGATTCCCTGATAAGTAATTCGGTTGGCAGCATCACGGTTTCTGTACCCGGCTTATCAGTTGAGGCTTTAGTAAGGCGGTGCACCATTATCGATATGATCTTATCTGCGATCTTATCTATAGGCTGAGCAATTGCTGTTATAGTTGGATTGTGCATCTGGAAGAGCTCATAATCGTCGAATGAAACAACGGCTATGTCGTCGGGCACAGTCAATCCAAGTTCTTTTATCACCCTTAAACCGCAGGCCCCAAGGTGGTTTGTCCCAAATAACACAGCATCCAGAAAAGGATGTTTCTTCAAAAATGCATTGATCGGTTTGGTTATCAGTTCCAGGTCAGGGTGATAGACGATCTCTTTGATATGAGTTTTCAGGTTATGCTCATTCATTGCCATTTTATACCCTTGCATACGTTGCTGCAACTGGGTCTGGCTTGAAGTAAAATTCACAAAACCTATATTTCTGAATCCGCCCTGGTTGATCAGGTGCTTGGTTGCATTATAAGTACTGAAAAAGTTATCGACAACGACGTAGTCAGTAGTGATATTGGTTAAATACCTGTCAAACAAAACAACCGGGAATCCTTCATTGATCAGTTGTGCAATATCTTCCTCAATACCTTCCGGTGGCGCAATGATATAACCATCCACACGGCGGTCACGGAACATGGCGATCATCTCGCGGGTCTTTTCGGTCTTATTATCGGTACTGCAGTACGTCAGCTTAAAGCCATTCTCGTAAGCTTTGTCTTCTATCATACGCGCGATATTGGCAAAAAAATGGTTCGAAATATCTTCAACCATCAATCCAATAGTATTCGATTTACCGGTTCGCAGGCTCTTGGCAAGCGAGTTCGGCTTATATTCAACCTCTTTAACAAACTTCAGTACCTTCTCAACAACCTCGTCGCTGATCCGCTTTTCCTTTGCTAAACCATTGAGGATAAACGATACAGTAGTTTTTGAAATATTCAGCTGATTGGCAATGTCGACGATAGATAATTTTTTCTTCACTTGGGCTTATTCTTGAGGTAAACGAATATATGATTTGCTTTCGGAAGTTTTACAAGCCATTAAATTATTGGGCTTAAGATACTTATAGCTCATACCGAAAGCCGCCACAACGGCATAGCAGATTATAGGTAAATAATAGGCATTTGACACACTATTATTTGCGATCAACCC
>JBQCEA010000277.1:0-14000 GCA_051960695.1 Mucilaginibacter sp.
CAAATTAACTTGAATGGGCCGGCCTCTATTACCGGTGTCATCAAAGATTTTCAGAGTGAATCAAAACATAAAAAGCGCAGGGCATGTGTGCTTGTTTATGATCAGCGCGCCTTTTTTATGGCCAGCGTAAAACTTCGCGCCGGTGCTATTAACAAAACTATTGATCAAATAGGTAAATCATGGTCGGCTTTATTCCCCGATAACCTGTTTGATTACAAATTTCTGGACGATCATATTGCCAGCTTTTATACCCAGGAACAAAAAGAGTATACAGCTTTCAAATTTTTCTCATGCATTGCGATACTGATCGGCTGCCTGGGCTTGTATGGGTTAATCATGTTTGCAGCAGCACAACGCACCAAAGAGGTGGGCATCAGGAAAGTATTAGGGGCACCCATCATAAGTATCATCGGGTTGTTTTCAAAAGAATTTATTGTGCTAATTATACTGGCATTTGTCATTGCCGCACCGGTAGGATACTGGATGATGAACAACTGGCTGAATAACTACGCCTATCATATTAATATTGGTCCGGGAATATTTGTTGTTGCAATTGCTGCATCGTTTGCAATTGCTGCTATAACGATAGCCTACCAAACCATAAAAGCGGCGAGAGTAAATCCGGTGAAGAGTCTGAGATCGGAATAAAAGAGATCAGAGATTGGAGGTCAGAGATTAGGCCAAATGAACAAGTGAACTAATGCACTAAGTGTCATGATAAGAAACTTCATTAAAATCGCCTGGCGCAACATTGCTGCCAATAAGCTTTTTGCCATGCTTAACATAGCAGGTTTGGCTATCGGTATTTGTGTTTGTATAACATTGTTTGCCTGTGCTTCATATGAACTGAGTTTTGACCGCATGTACAAAAACTCAAAAGATATCTATCGCATCAACCTGCAATCTGGTGCGGAATATAATAACAAAGTTTGGGCACAACTGCCGGGTATAGCGGGGCCGACTATTGCACGGGAGATTCCGCAGGTAAGGGCAATGACCCGGCTGCTGAAGCACGATTTCGGAGCCATAGTGTCACTGAAGACCGACAAAAAAAATTTTAGTGAAAAAGGCCTTTACATGGCTGACTCGGCTGTATTTAAGATGTTCGACATTAAATTCATTGAAGGAAACGCTCAAACGGTTTTCGCTCAGCCTAAGTCAGTCGTTCTTTCGGAGTCTGCAAAAGAGAGGTTATATGGTAAAGAGTCGGCGTTTGGGAAAATCATTTATGTAAACAACAAGGATACTCTGCATGTATCCGGCGTATATAAAGATCTTCCCGAAAACAGCACCATTGATTGCGACATGATCTATAACATTATGGATTCATGGGCTGGTAAAGAGGTTTATTGGGGTAACTCCAGCTATGAAACCTATTGCCAGTTGCAGCCCGGTGCTGATGTTCAGAAGGTACAAAAGCAGGCTACGGCGCTTGTAGATAAATATGTGGCGAAAAAAGACCAGTTTTTTACCGGATTTCTGTTTCAGCCGCTTGTTGACATTCATCTGTATTCTGCTGATATAAGAGCAGGTTTTTCAACTCGTATCGGCAGTATTGGTACGGTAAAAGCATTGCTATTGATGTCGCTTCTGATACTGTGTATAGCATGTATTAATTACATGAACCTTGCTACAGCACGCTCAGAAAAACGCTCGAAGGGAGTGGGGGTAAACAAAGTGTTTGGCGCACACAGGCGGCATCTGCTTGCACTTTTGTACACCGAAACAGCTGTGCTTTCTTTTATTGCCATTCTTATCGGTTATGCCTCGTGTTTCATTCTGCAGCCTTTCTTTCAAAATATTACGGGCCTCGAATTACAGCCTCAAGCGCTGTTAGCAACACCAATCCTGATATGCTTGCTGTTAACATGGATCATAGTGACCATTTTGGCTGGCAGCTATCCGGCGTTTTCAATGTCGCGTATTTCTCCGCTTGTTTTAATGAACAAGCTCAAGATTAAACATTCTGTTGCTGATCTTATCCGCAAATCCCTGGTCGTATTTCAATTTGCTTCTTCCGTCATCCTGATCATTTCAGTGATCGTGATCCTGCAGCAGATCAATTATATCAGGAATAAGGATTTAGGTTATAATCCCAAAGGGGTTGTTTCTGTTTCCATCAAAGCTGCTCAAAATAAGCAGGTTTCCGCATTGATTAATGACCTGAAGAATATGGCGAACGTGGAAAGCGCTTCACCATCGCAATCTATTCCGGGTGACCTGGAAAGCGGAAAAAGTATCAGAAAATTCACAACGGATAACCACGGATATTCTGTGAGAACTTGCAATACCGATGGTTCTATATTAAAAACCATGCAGTTGAAATTGCTTGCCGGTACCACGATACCTCAAACTCTAGCCAGCACTGATACTAATTGCTATTTATTAGTTAATGAATCGGTGATCAAATACCTGGGCTATAAAACCCCACAGGACGCTATTGGCAAATATGCTATTACTGAAATGAGCCATCACGCAATTATTACAGGTGTAGTGAAAGATTTTAACTATGAATCGCTTAAAAATGAGGTTGGCGGCTACATTTATTACATTACCAACAAGCGTACTGAACCGTTAAATACATTGCTGATCCGGTACAATACGCAGAATTTACCGGACTTTATACAGCAGGTGCAGTATAAATTTAAGGCTGATTTGCCCAATTCCAGTTTTGATTATGAGTTCCTGGATACTCATATTCAAAATCTTTATACATCCGAACAGCATACTGCAAGTACCGCAACAGTATTTTCAATGCTGGCCATTTTTGTAGCGTGCCTGGGCTTGTTTGGATTGGCAGCATCTATAGCCGAGCAGAGAACGAAAGAAATAGGCATCCGCAAGGTGCTTGGGGCAAGCGTGTCGGGAATTGCAAGATTATTAACAAGCGATTTTCTGAAGCTGGTGATCGTCTCTATAATAATAGCATCGCCTGTTGCCTGGTATATGATGAATAAATGGCTTACCAACTTTAGCTACCGGATAAATGTAGATGTGTGGGCATTTGTTATTGCCGGCGCTATGGCAATTGTATTTGCATTGCTGACCATCAGCTCGCATGCCATAAAAGCTGCGATGAGTAATCCGGTGAAGAGCCTTCGCTCAGAGTAGCAGGGACAAGTTGCAGTAGCAGTTGCAGTAAATTGTTGACAACCAATAAACAAATGAGCCAATGAACAATTGAACCAATGAACTAAGTGTCATGATAAAGAATTACATTAAAACGGCCTGGCGGAACCTTTGGAAGAACAAAGTGTTCTCGCTGATTAATATACTGGGCCTGTCATTAGGTATGGCAGCTTGTCTGCTCATTTTGCAGTATGTGAATTTTGAGCTGAGCTATGATTATTTTAATAAAAATGCCGTGGATCTGTATCGTGTTGTAAATGACAGATATCAGAATGGCAAATTGATACAGCATGGCACTATTACTTATTCAGCAGTAGGCAAGGCGATGAAGGACGATTATCCAGAGGTGATCAATAATGCCCGTATTCTCCCTTTTGGTCAACAGATCATCACTTATAAGGATAAAAAGCTACCCAAGAATATAACTTTCTGCGTTGATAATTCATTCCTATCCATGTTTACCTTCCCCGTTGTTGCAGGTGACCGGTATACACCTTTACAGCAGGTGAATACAGCGGTTATTACTGAAACTATGGCCCGTAAGGTGTTCGAGGTTAAGGATAATAATTTTGAACCTTATGTCGGACAAATGATAGTGCTTGGAAGGGATACGTTCCCGACGAAGATCACCGCCATACTGAAAGATGTCCCAAAAAATTCTATTTTCCAGTTTGATATATTGGTTTCGTATCAAACGCTTATCCATACTTATGGGTACAAGCAGGCTGATTATGATTTTCATGACTCGGATTTCTGGCATTACATTCAGCTTAAGCCCGGTACCGATTATAAAGCTTTTAATGCTAAAATGGCGGCCTTTAGTCAGCGGCACTTCCAGGGCAATAAGGTATCCGGAAGCGTAGAGAAATTCTATTTGCAGCCCTTGCTTAAAACTCATTTGTATTCAGACACAGAATATGAGATCATCCAGACAGCAAGCTCTAACGTTGTGTGGGGACTACTCATAATTGCTTTATTTATTATTAGTATAGCGTGGGTTAACTATATCAACCTGGCAACAGCACGCGCGTCAGAAAGAGCGCTTGAAGTTGGTGTTCGCAAAGTAACAGGTGCTACTAAAGGGCAACTCATCAGGCAGTTTCTGACTGAATCGCTGATCATCAATATGGTAGCGCTTGCCATTGCCGTGGCATTAGCTATGCTATTTCAATCTGTATTTAATGGCCTTGTGAGTCAACAGTTATCACTTGCGTTTTTATTCTACAAGGGATTTGGAGGTTATGCTATTAGCATCGGACTGGTGCTGGTTGTGTTGCTTGGCATTTTTATATCAGGCTTTTATCCGGCCTTTGTATTATCATCATTCAGGCCCATTCTTGTATTAAAAGGGAAATACAGCAGCTCTAAGAAAGGCATTGTCCTTCGCAAAGGGCTTGTGATCGGTCAGTTTGCGATTACTATCGTGCTGATAACCGGTGCGTTCATTGTGTATAAGCAGATCATATTCATGAACAACCAAAAGCTTGGCATTAATATAGACCAGGTAATGGTTATTAACGGCCCTGTATTCGTAAAACAGGATACTACATTTGTTACGAGGACCAATACGCTGATGGCAGAACTGGACCAGATACCCGGCGTCAAAAACGCAGCTTCTTCTTTCTGGGTGCCCGGCGATGAGATGGGCCGAAATTTCGGTATCAGGGCAGTTGGCAGCGACCCTAATACGCATTTTACCATGCGTTTTGACGGGATCAGTAAAAATTTCATGAGTACTTATAATGTGAAGTTACTAGCAGGCAGGGGGTTTGATTTCAGCGACTATAATCCGCAATTTACTAAAGTACACAATGTTATCCTTAACCAATCGGCCATTAAAATGCTTGGCTTTTCTTCACCCCAGGCGGCAATAGGTCGTTCTATTTTAAACGGGGATAAAAAATGGGATATTGTTGGAGTGGTTGCTGATTATCATCAGAAATCATTGCGCTATGCGGTAGAGCCCACTATGCTTCAGCCGCTGCTGAATATTCAGAATCAAATATCAGTAAAGATCGATCCCGAAAATGTTTCGGCAACCGTAGCAGCTATCAAAGCCAAATATCAAAACTTTTTCCCGGGCAATATCTTTGATTTTGTTTTCGTTGACCAGCAATTCAATGATCAATACAAAAATGACGAACTATTCGGCAAAGCCTTCGGCATATTTGGCGGATTTGCCATTTTCATCGCCTGCCTGGGCTTATTAGGATTATCGTTGTTTGCAACAATACAGCGCACTAAAGAAATTGGTGTGCGTAAAGTGCTTGGCGCATCGGTATCTAATATTGTGCTGCTGTTATCAAAGGACTTTATCAAGCTGGTAATTGTTGCCATATTTATTGGCAGCCTGATAGCCTGGTATGTGCTGCATAATTGGCTGCAGAACTTTGCCTACCATACCGATATAAGCTGGTGGGTATTCTGTCTCGCCGGTATTTCAGCTATCATGGTAGCATTAGCAACAATAAGTTTTCAGGCGGTTAAAGCAGCTATGACGAATCCGGTGAAAAGTTTAAGATCAGAGTAGCAGGGATTAGTTGCAGGAGCAGTAATTGCTGGCAACCAATGAACGAATGAACATTTGAACAAATGAACCAATAAGAACCAAATAATATGATAAGGAATTATTTCATCACAGCATTCAGGAACCTTTGGCGCAACAAAGCGTTCTCTCTGATCAACATCGTAGGACTAAGCGTAGGGCTAGCCTGCTGTATGCTCATCTTTTTATACACTATGGATGAGGTTAGCTATGACCGGTTTAATATCAATGCTGCAAATATCTATCATCTGGTAGTGGATTCTAAGGGGCCTGATGGTCAGATACACAAATTTTCGAGTACAGGCGATATGCCGGGGCCTAATTTTAAGAGGCAACTGCCGGAGATAGAAGATTTTGTTCGAATACAAGGTGGCAGCTATACTATAAAACGAGGAACTGAAGTGTTTGATCAGGATGCTTTGTATGTTGATAGTAACTTCTTTTCAGTTTTCACCTTTCCTTTGTTGTACGGCAAACCTCAAAATGCCTTGAATGATCCTCATTCTATCATACTCTCGGAGGAAGTAGCAGAAAAATATTTTGGTAAACAAAACCCGGTTGGTAAAACGCTTGACCTAAAAGTCGATGACAAATTTCAGCCATTTACCGTAACTGCAGTCACCCAAAAATCACCACAAAATTCGTCGCTCAAGATCAAAATGTTGTTGCCGAAGAAGGCTAATCATATTGATAATCAATGGCTCAACTTCTTTCAGAACACCTTTTTTGTTGTAAAGCCGGGTACCGATATCAAACAATTGGATGCTAAGATCAACAAGATATTCATTACTGACGCGGCAGGCCAGATCAAAGAAGCCGCAGATAAATATGGTCTTAAAGACAAGATGACTTTCAGCTTGCAGCCATTGCTTGCCATGCATACCAGTACCGATTACCCGGCTGATAATGGCCTTGTCGACAACAGTAACCCAATGTATTCCTATATTCTTACAGGTATAGCTCTGTTTATCCTGGCAATTGCCTGCATCAACTTTGTAAATCTTACTGTTGCCCGTTCGCTCAAAAGGGCTAAAGAGATCGGTATACGTAAAGTGGTAGGCGGTCAGCGCAGACAACTGATTATGCAATTCCTTGGGGAATCATTTATCTTAAGTTTTATTGCTTTTGTCTTAGCTATAGTATTGGTTATAGTGGTATTGCCATTCTTCAATACTCTTGCTAATAAAGCGTTGGCATTTTCATACTTACTTAGTTTTAAACTGGTGGCCGGTTACATAGCTATCTTTTTACTAACAGGATTATTAGCTGGTCTTTATCCTGCATTGGTTCTCTCTGGTTTTAACCCTGTTCAGTCATTATATAATCGCACCCAATATGCAGGGAAGAATTACCTGTCCAAAAGTTTAGTGATACTCCAGTTCACTTTAGCTACATTCCTTATTATATCTACTATTACCATTTATTCGCAGTTCAATTATCTGATGAATTTCAATCTGGGCTATAATGACAAGGATGTAGTTTCTATAAATGCTTTTGGTTTGGATAAAATTAAGCTGTCTTTATTTAAAGCCGAATTATCGAAAGATCCGTCTATTCTTGGTGTTACAGCTGATCAAGGTGGCCGCTGGGGTACCATGGCGCATGTTAATAATGGACAACAGATGCAGTTCGATATGAAGCATATTGATGAAGATTATCTGCCTTTGTTCCAGGTGCCGATGGTAAAAGGACGTAACTTTTCAAAAGCTATGCCTTCAGACAGCGCGACATCTGTATTGGTCAATGAAGCATTTGTGAAACAAGCAGGCTGGAAAAATCCGATAGGGCAGGTTGTCGACTTTTTTTACAACAAAAAGAAATATAATGTAATAGGTGTTGTAAAAGACTATCACTTCCTGTCATTAACCGAAAAATTGTCACCAATGTTGTACAGCATGAAGCCGGATTACCCATGGGGAAATGTTTTCGTGAAAATTGCCGATAAGAATAAATCAGCAGCGTTGAACCACGTTCAAAAGGAATTTAAGGCTGAGTTTCCGTTCATCCCATATCAGTATAAGTTCAAAGATGCCGAAGTGGCTGAGCAATACGATAAAGAAGCTAAATGGAAGCAGATCGTAAGCTTTGGAGCCATACTAACCATATTCATTTCTTGTATTGGATTGTTTGGTTTAGCAACCTTATCAGCCGAGCGCCGCAAGAAAGAGATCGGTATCCGCAAGGTTCTTGGTGCCAGTGTAGAAGGTATCGTCAGAAAACTATCAACTGATTTTGCAAAGTTGGTTTTGATCTCAGCAGTAATAGCTACACCCGTTGCTTTTTGGGCCATGCATAAATGGCTGGATAATTATCCATATCGTATTGATATCAATATCTGGATATTCATACTGGCAGCGGTATTTGTATTACTGATCGCATTGGTAACAGTAAGTTTCCAGACCATTAAAGCAGCTGTGGCCAATCCTGTGAATAGCCTTAGAAGTGAGTAGGGCAATATGCCATTGACAGGACAGTTGAACCGATGAAACAAGTGAACCAATGAACTAATATCATGTTAAGAAACTACATCAAAACCGCCATCCGCAGCCTGAAGAAGAACCTCGGGTTCACAACCATTAATGTGCTGGGATTATCAGTTGGCTTGGCTACCTGTTTGCTCATTGTATTTTATGTGGTTGACGAGTTAAGTTACGATAGATACAACACCAAAGCCGACAGGATATATCGTGTTACTGTAGAGGCGATGTTGAACGGACACGGAGGCACTTATGCCACTACAGAGGGACCGCTCGAAGCTGCGCTGAAAGACAATTTTCCTGAGATTGAGAAAGTAACCCGGCTGATCGATAACAACGGACTTGCGGTTTCGCCTTCTAAATTCAGCATACGGAAAGGCAGTGCCAACATTCAGGAGAAAAAGGTAGTTTATACCGAATCGAGTCTGTTTGATGTATTTACATTGCCTATGGTTAACGGCGATCCTAAGAATTCGCTGGATGATCCGCATACGGCCGTTATAACTGAAAATACTGCTAAAAAGTATTTTGGTAAAACGGATGTGGTAGGTCAAGTGCTTACTATCAATGATACAAGCCTTTACCGCATTACCGGTGTAATAAAAGATGTGCCGCTACAATCCCATTTCAATTACGACTTCTTCCTGTCGTTCTCAACCCTACCCGAAAGCCACTGGAAAGGCTGGGGATATAGCGGTGTACATAATTACCTGCTGTTAAGGCCGGGAACGAATATAAAAAGCCTTGAATCGCGTATTGCACAACTCGAGATCAAAAATTCACCAGTTAATCCCGGAACATGGGCAGCAGGGGGCAATTATTTCAGAACTAAGCTAACACCTTTACTTGCTATACACCTGAGATCAAACGCTGAACTGGAATTAGATAAAGGCGGAAGCATTCAGTATGTCTATATCTTTTCCTTTATTGCTGTTATTATATTGCTGATAGCCTGCGTTAATTTCATGAACTTATCTACAGCCCGTTCATCCAACCGGGCTAAAGAGGTAGGCGTAAGAAAAGTGTTGGGTTCTGCACGAAAGAATCTCATTGCCCAATTCCTCACCGAATCTACTTTCGTTACCCTGGTTTCGGCATTTATTGCTATTGCTTTAGCCATATTGCTGTTGCCATTGTTTAACCAGGTATCGGGTAAACAATTAGGTTTCACGCCACAGTCACTTGTATGGCTGGTACCTTCACTTGTGGCAATCGTATTGGTTGTTGGTTTTTTGGCTGGTTCATACCCTGCCTTTTATCTCTCAGGCTTTCAGCCCATACAGGTGCTAAAGGGAAAGTTATCGGCTGGGTTTAAAAATAGCTTCCTGCGCAGTTCACTGGTGGTGTTCCAGTTCGGTATTTCTATCGCGCTGATCATTTGTACTCTTGTGATCTATAACCAATTGAACTACATCCATAACAAGAGTCTCGGTTTCGACCGCGACCAGGTTTTAGTGATCAAAAATACCAATGTATTGGGCAAACAGGCTGCATCATTAAAACAGGAGCTTAAACAGATGCCCGGTGTTGTCAACGCAACCATGTCGCTTTATCAACCTACCGGTGATGACCGTATGAAGACCGGACTCTTCCCAGATCGTCAGATCGATGTTAAGAAGGATATTCTGTCTGAGTTCTGGTCGGTTGATGAGGATTATATCAATACGATGGGCTTGAAATTGGTTGCCGGACGAAATTTCTCTAAGGACATGGCATCAGACACGTCTGCCATAATTGTGAATGAAGCTTTCGTTGAGAAATTCGGTCAGAAGGACCCACTGAACAAATTCATCTACCGCGATTCATACGGTGTACAGCAATTTCATATTATAGGCGTGATCAAGAACTTCAATTTTGAGTCGTTAAGGGATAAGATATCGCCTTTGGTATTGGTTTACTCGCCCGATAATGGTGCTATCAGCGTCAAGGTCAAAACAGCTGATCTTTCAGGGCTGGTATCCAGGATCGAAGATAAATGGAAGCAATTTTCGCCGAACCAG
The DNA here is from genome assembly GCA_051960695.1 of Mucilaginibacter sp. GTDB lineage: Bacteria > Bacteroidota > Bacteroidia > Sphingobacteriales > Sphingobacteriaceae > Mucilaginibacter. The sequence goes on from JBQCEA010000277.1 coordinate 10,152, forward strand.
CAATTTACCTATTCTTTCATGGACCAGGATTTTGATGCAACTTATCGTTCGGAGCAGCGCCTGGGTACCTTGTTCATTTCATTCAGCACCCTGGCTATCCTGATCGCCTGCTTGGGTTTATTTGGCCTTGCAGCTTATGCCGCTGAACAACGCACCAAAGAGATTGGTATACGCAAAGTACTGGGGGCGAGTGTATCTGGTATTGTTGGTATGTTATCGATGGATTTCATCAGGCTGGTGCTTATATCTATACTGATCGCCTCACCGCTGGCCTGGTACTTTATGAATAAGTGGCTGCAGGATTTCACTTACCGTACAGAGTTCCACTGGTGGATACTGGCTATTGCAGGTGTAGTTGCTGTATTGATCGCTTTTGTAACTATCAGTTTCCAATCTATCAAAGCGGCGCTGGCGAATCCGGTGCGTAGCCTACGCTCCGAGTGATTACAGATAAGTGATCGGAGATTAATTATATATAAATTATAAAGCCCCCCCTCTTGGAGAGGGATATAGGGTCAGGCTAAATGAACAATTGAACTAATAAACTAAGCAATGCTCAAAAACTATTTTAAAACCGCCTGGCGTAATATCCTGAGAAATAAGTTTTACGCTATCATCAATATCATTGGCCTCACAGTTGGCCTTACTTTTGGATTGCTCATATTACTTTGGGTGAACGATGAGTTCAGCTTCGATGCTTTTAACAAGAAAGCCGACAGGATATACGAGATCAATGCACAGATCGGTACGGGTACAAGCAGGCAAACATGGTCGGGGATATCTGCGCCAATTGGTATGCATGCTGTAAAAGATGTTCCGGAAGTGGAGAATGCTGTGCGCATTGGTAGGAATGGTTATTCGGTTTATCGGTATAAAGATAAATTGCTTTCTGCCGGAAATTATGGGGCTTTTATGGCAGATGCATCCCTGTTCAAAATATTTGACTACAAACTGTTAAAAGGTAATATCAACGATCCGTTTCCTGATATTCATTCGATAATTATTACTGAAAGCACCGCCAAACGCTTTTTTGGTAGCGAGGATCCCATAGGTAAAGTATTGCAGGGGGATAGTAAAGATAATTATACCGTAGCGGGTGTGCTGGCTGATTTTCCTGAAAACTCCAGCTTTAAGGCTGATATACTTTTCTCATTTGAGTTGGCTAAAAAGAATTTTAACAGAGGTGGTTATTGGAAAACGCTAGATCAGGATTGGGGCGATTATTTTTACCAAACATTTGTGCTTTTGAAACCCGGCACATCAGCAAAAGTGGTAGCCGATAAACTGACGGCAATTCATCTAGCCAATCAGAAGGAAGCAGCACAGGCCAGGTTACAATACGTAGCTCAGCCGCTGCTGCACCTACATCTTTACAATGCAGATGGTACGCCGGCAGGCTTGCAAACAGCCAGGATATTCCTGATCGTTGCGGTTCTGATACTTATCATTGCCTGTATAAATTATGTTAACCTGTCGACTGCGCGGGCGATGCTGCGTTCTAAAGAGGTAAGTGTACGTAAGATCATTGGCGCCGAGAGAAAGCAGTTGTTTGGCCAGTTTATTGTAGAAACAATGCTATTTTTTTGCATTGCAGTGGTGCTGTCATTGGCCGCTGTTAAGTTGCTGATGCCGGTTTATAACGATATATCAGGCAAAGAAATGCAATTTAACCTGCTGGATGGCAGTGTTTGGAAAGTTATCGGCCTGACGATCATTGGTACGCTGGCTGCATCAAGCATCTACCCGGCATTGTTGCTATCATCATTTAAACCGATCAACGCGCTGAAAGGAAAGCTTTCATTGGGAATAGGTAATGTGGTGTTCCGCAAAGGATTAGTGATTACACAGTTTATCTTTTCCATTGTGCTTATTATCGGTACGCTAATCATCAACCAGCAATTAAAGTATATCCATGAAAAGGACCTCGGCTATGATAAATCGTATGTATTCTCGGTAGATATGGGTGGCATATATGGCCATTATGATGCTGTGCGTGCCGAACTAATGAACCAGGCGGGTGTAATTGATGTAACGCGTGCAGGTGATAACATAGTTAATATAAACAACAATACAGGAGATACTGATTGGGATGGTAAAGAAATCAAACGCGGCTTTTTTATACATCCGCTGAATATCGATCAAACTTACATTAACTTCTTTAAGTTGAAAATGGCTGCCGGCAGGACGTTCACCGGTAGTAAAGCCGATTCTATGAATTATATTCTGAACGAAACCGCAGTAAAAGAAGCTGGTATTAAAGATCCCGTTGGGAAAAGATTTAAACTTTGGCAAACCTGGGGCACTATCATAGGAGTGGTGAAAGATTTTCATTTTGCCTCGCTTAAGCAAAAGATCGAACCGGCAATTTTGCGCTACGCCCCGTCAGATTGCGGGACAATATTTGTTCGTACTACCGGTAAAGATGCGCCAAAAGCTATCCAGGCGGCAGAGCGTGTCTACAAATCATATAATTCTGTCGTTCCTTACAGCTACAGTTTCCTCGATGCAGATTATGATGCGCTTTACAAATCTGATCAGCGTTCAGGTACCTTGTTCAGTATTTTCGCAGGGATAGCCATTTTCATTTCATGCCTGGGCTTACTGGGTCTGGCTACATATACCGCTCAGGTAAAGGTAAAGGAGATCGGCATCCGAAAGGTTCTGGGCGCAAGCGTGGCGAATATTACAGGTATGCTTTCAGCTGATTTTCTGAAACTGGTTGTATTATCTATGATCATAGCGATACCCATAGCGTGGTATGCCATGAGCAAATGGCTGCACGATTATGCTTACCCAATAAAAATGCAATGGTGGGTATTTGCATTGGCGGGCGGTTCGGCGTTGCTGATAGCTTTTATAACCATCAGTTTCCAGGCAGTTAAAGCGGCTTTGGCCAATCCGGTCAAGAGTTTAAGGAGCGAGTAACTTTTATTTAAAATTACTGCAACCTATCATTTAATGAAAGCGTCTGATAAATAACCAATTGGAATGTCATGATCAGGAACTATATCAAAACAGAATTTCGAAACCTGTTAAAGAATAAAGGATTTACGGCGATCAATATTCTTGGGCTTTCACTGGGTTTGGCAACTTGCCTGCTTATCGTATTTTATGTTTTCGATGAGCTCAGCTATGATAAATATAACGTCAATGCCGACCGTATATATCGTATCAATAACGAGATCAAATTTGGCGGCGAAGAGGATGCGTCTGCGGATGTGCCTGCGCCTACTGCAGCCGCTTTGAAAGCCGATTTCCCCGAAATTGAACAGGTCGCAAGGTTCAGGGTCACTGGCGGTAATCAGGTTAAGAAAGGTACACAGAACATACAGGAATATGCAATGGTATACGCTGATCCGGAAATTTTCCAGGTATTTACATTGCCAATGATCAGTGGCTCTCCCCATACTGCACGTAAAGACCCACATACGATTGTCATAACCGAAAGAACAGCTGAAAAATATTTTAATACAACAAATGTTGTTGGTAAAGTCCTAACCTTTAATGATACTTCGCTTTATAAAGTAACGGGGGTGATCAAAAACATCCCATCGCAATCTCATTTTCATTTCGATTTCTTTATATCGATGCCAACACTGGTTGAAAGCCGGGAAAATGCCTGGTTCAGTAATAATTTCAAAACCTATATTTTATTGAGGCCGGGTGCCAATATTAATGCTTTGAAGGGAAAACTGCCGGAGTTTATGCACAAACACGCCGGGCCGCAAATGCAGAATATACTGCATTTAACCTTTGCTAAGTTTGAACAAAGCGGCAACTATTACAGGTTCAACATTATACCGCTCACCAAAATACATCTGCAGTCCAACGTGAAAGATGAATTCGAAG
>JBQCEA010000278.1:0-4218 GCA_051960695.1 Mucilaginibacter sp.
AAAAAGAACGCCGAAATATTTACAGGCAGCCATATTATACCCGATTCGATATATAACCATTATCGTCCGGCTAAATAATATAAAGAAGAACACCAGGCATGTTTTTATCGTATAACTTGCTTAAATAAAACGGGATACAGTGAACATATGAACTTCAAAATATATATATCTTTAATTTTATTTGTACTCGTTTCAACGTTGTCTTTTGGTCAAACTCAACTGTCATCAGATGAGCTTTTTCAGCAGGCACGCAAATCCGCATTCGACAAAAAAGATTATCCCGCTGCTATTGCGCTTTGCAAACAGGCGCTGGCAAAAAGCCCCGACTATGCTGATATACGGGTGTTTTTAGGCCGTGTGTATACCTGGTCGGGTAAAACAGACAGCGCCCGTGCCCAGTTCAATTATGTCTTAAATAAAAAGCCCGATAATGAGGATGCAGCATTTGCATCAGGCTCCCTGGAGTATTGGAATGATAACTCGGCTAAGGCGTTGCAGATAGTTAACAGCGGTTTAAAATATCATCCCCAATCGCACGATCTTCTGCTCCTGAAGGCTAAAGTGCTTAATGACCTTAAACAGTATAATACTGCTTCAAATGTATTGGATACCCTGATAAAACTTGATCCGGGAAATACAGATGCGCATTCACTGGCCGACCGTATAAAGGATAATACCTCAAAAAATAAAGTAGGTGTCACCTACGACTATATTTATTTTGATAAAGAATTTAGCTCGCCCTGGCAATTAGCCAGTGTTGAATATGAAAGACACACCGGAATAGGGTCATTTATAGGCTACCTTAATTATGCCAACCGTTTTAATACCAATGGGTTGCAATACGAAATAGATGCTTACCCGCATATTTCAAAAACGTTTTATGCTTATATAAGCGGCGGATATTCAAGTAACGTAGGCGTATTCCCTAAATACCGCTCCGGCTTTTCATTGTATGCTAATTTGCCTGCAAGCTTCGAGGCTGAGGCAGGTTTCCGCTATTTGTATTTTACCGGCGATACCTGGATATATACTGCTTCGGTGGGCAAGTATTATAAAAACCTTTGGTTTAACTTCCGCACGTTTTTAACGCCTTCCAATAATTCCATATCACAGTCGTATTCATTGCATGTGCGCTATTATACCAGCGGTGCAGATGATTACCTGGCTTTGGGCTTAGGGACAGGTATTTCGCCGGATGATCCGCGAAATGTTATCCTGTTAAACAACGGCAATAACTATAAGCTGCGTTCTAATAATTTGTCGTTGGCTTACTGGCATACGATCAAGCGCTTTAATATCATTTTTATCACGGCAAGTTTAGACAACCAGGAATATAAGTTTAATACCTGGGGCAACCAGCTTGATTTAGGAATAGGTTATCAAAGGAGATTCTGATGAAAATAAACAGGAAAGTTTTTCTTTTATATTTTTTCCCTGCTTTTATCCTGCTGCCTTTATGGATGTGGCTTGGCTGGGTATTTACGCCGAAAGAGAAACTGGTTGTCGCCATTGTTGATAAGACCGTTTTAGACAACTCCGGGCAGGAGCATTTATCGCTTACCTGGATACTTAATCATAACAGGTTTACCAAAACGCCAACAAAATCTTACAATCTGGGCCAGGATTACTTTGGTTTTGAACCCAGGGATAATGAAAAGTTCAGACTGAAGGGATTAGAAAGGTTTTCATCAGAGCAGTTAAAACAATTAAGTAATGATGCTGATCTCACCTATTTTACTGATACCTATGGCGTTTATAAAAACGAATGGTATTCGCAGAAAATGGGTACCGAGCGTTCGGGTGTACTTTACGGTGGATTAAGTGCCCAGGATGTTGAGTTTTTACAGGATATGAAAGATAGGCATAAGCTTATCATCACAGAATTTAATACCATCGGTTCGCCGACCAATACCGATAACCGCAATAAATTTGAAAAGATGTTCGGTATGCACTGGACAGGCTGGACGGCCCGGTATTTCGATAATTTAGATACGGCGAAAAATAAAGAACTGCCCCGCTGGCTTATTAATGATTACCAAAAAGAGCATGGCAAACAATGGCCTTTCCATAAGGCAGGACTGGCCTTTGTGAATCTTGATGACCAAGTGGTTATATTGGAGGATAGTACCCACATGACAGACCCTGTGCCCCATATCATATCATTTCAGTATGGGCAAAAAGTGCTTAAACTGCCGCAAAGGATGAAATACCCATTTTGGTTTGACATTATTACACCATCACTTTCGGTTAATCATGCTGTATCGAGATTCGATCTTAGTCTGAATGCAAAAGGCACGGCCGAGCTTAAGAAGTATAATATTCCAACAACGTTCCCGGCTATTATCATGCATAAAGACAAAGATTACCAATTCTATTATTTCTCAGGTGATTTTTGCGACAACCCGATAGGCTACACCACATCTTATTTCAAAGGCATTACTTATTTCAGGTGGTTGTTTTATAACTCCGACGAGCCTGCTGAAAGAAAGAGCTTCTTTTGGGACTTTTATAAACCAATGATCACCCAAATACTTCGTGATTATACGGTCGCTGATAAGAAGTAAATATACTGAGTATAAATTCTGATCAATAGAACTCGTAGCAGTGGTTAGCCCCTTCAAAGCGGTCTGGCGGCGAATCCCCTTTGTGGCTGCCTGGCAGTGTGGTTTCGTAACTCAAGCTGCCTTCAGTGCTGCCGGCGGTATTGCCATAAGTAAGTCCTTGCACGGCTGCATCATGACTAAAGCCAAAACGGAATTTCTCGCCGCCGTCCCTGTTAACAAAAAGGTCGAAGATCAGGGATAATACTACAGAACTTGGACCGGTTTGGGCACCGCTACGGTAAGATAAGCCGATATTAATGCTGCGCTTTTTATACTGCATGCCGATACTGTATGATTCAAACTTAGCCTGGTGATAAAAAACCACAGAAGGGATAAGATATGGCTTATCGTCGTCGTCCATGTCATTCCACGGATCAAGTGACATGCGGTAACTGACGTGAGAGTTAATGCGCATAGGCAGCTTTACAGGCATACCGGTAAATGAGTTGTTTGGCTGGTTAATGTGCTCCAATGCCGTACCGATATTGAACTCACCCACAACAAGGTTAACACCTGCTCCGGAATCAAAATAGAATTTGTTGTTATAGGGCAGGGCACTTGCACCAGCCGATGAAGAGCCGGAAACTATACCCAGCTGGGCGTCTAACTGATCATCAAACACCAGTTTATTGTAGTCAATTGAACGGTTAGTAACGCCTGCCTGTAAACCAAAAGAAAGTATAAAATCTTCAGAACCGACACTATAGGAGTATAATCCCGAAATATTGGTATTGTTGAGATATGCTGTTCCTTCGCTGCTGCGGGTAACTAGGAGGCCTATGCCACCGCCAAACCTTGGTACATTATAATCAATAGAGGCAGAAGTATAGTTCAATGTACCTGGTACAGCACTCCATTGGTTACGGTATATCAGGTTGATACGCAGATCGGCAGGGAACTGTCCGGTCAACGCGGGATTCAGATATAACGGCGAGTTAAAGAACTGGGAATACATGTGGTCCTGTGAAAAGCCCGAAAAGCCTTTCAGCAGCAATAACAGTAATACACACCACCGTAAATATCCGTTCTTCATCAATCAATTATCTTATTAAGTGTATTGGCCCTGTGTGACTTGGCGGCGAGTTATTGTAAGACATACCCTTCCATTCCTCCCCATTTAAAAGCGTAGCCGTTATCTGCCATATATAAACCCCCTGCTGCACCAGCTGGCCTTTGTAAGTTCCGTCCCATCCTTCAACAGGCGAGCCATTGGCGTCGAGCTTGGTAGTTTCCCAAACCAGCTGGCCGAAATTGTTGAAGATCTGCATCTTCCAGGTCTTTAAGCCGGAGCCTTTAGCCATAAATATGTTCACACCCGGATTATTGCTTGCTGGAATAAATGCATTCGGTATGAATAAATTGCCATGGAACTGGATATCAATAGTTTGCCTCGTCAGCGCCGTACACGTTGTGCCCGGTGTGGTTGCCATCAGCGTAACCGTAAATGGGGATTTACTGAAATCGTACTTGTGTGCAGGCGGGTTAAATGAATTATCCGTTGTCCCATCACCGAAGTCCCATTTATAAGTTAATGACGGTGCAGGTATCTCGCCCGCATTAGGCGTAGTATTATTGAATATTACACTATATTCCTGTGTTGCCGAATACGTAAAGC
>JBQCEA010000279.1:0-7327 GCA_051960695.1 Mucilaginibacter sp.
AATACGACAAAATGGTGCAGGAAAGAATGAACCGTATGCGTCAGGGCGGCGGTGGTGGTGGCGGCAACTAAGCCATTGCAAACTGCAAAAGATAAAAGCGGCTATCGGCCGCTTTTATTATTTTAGCGGAAATTTAATCACTTGAATTCCGCAGAAGATCTTATTAAAAAAAAGCTTGACGAGAGAAAAGGAAATGGCACTTACCGTTCATTAAAAATTGAAGGTGACTTAATAGATTTCTGTTCAAACGACTATCTCGGTTTTGCTCGTTCAGCCCGGTTAAAAGAGATGATCCAAAATGAATTTAAGGCGAATGAAAAAGTGCTAAATGGTTCCACAGGATCGAGATTATTATCAGGGAATACTATATATGTAGAAGAACTGGAGCGAAGCATCGCAAATTTCCATAAGGCTGAAGCCGGGCTTATTTATAATTCGGGGTATGATGCCAACATAGGTTTGTTCTCTTCACTCCCGCAAAAAGGCGATACCATTATCCTCGATGAGTTGTCGCATGCCTCGATAATTGACGGAGCAAGACTCAGTTTTGCCAATCGTTTTACTTTTAAGCACAATGATCTGCAAAGCCTGGAAGAAAAGCTTCAGCATGCTAAAGGCAATATTTATGTTGTAATAGAAAGTGTATATTCTATGGATGGTGACTCACCAGATATTGATAAATTAATCGGGGTTGTAAATAAATATAATGCTCAAGCAATTGTTGATGAGGCGCATGCCACCGGACTGTATTACAATGGAATAGTTAATTCACTCAACCTTGAAGATAAAGTTTTTGCCAGGGTTGTAACATTCGGCAAAGCATTGGGATGTCATGGTGCGATTATTCTTGGTTCCAGGTTACTTCGTGAATATTTGATCAATTTTTCGAGATCATTTATTTATACTACAGCGGCTCCTTTTCATCAATTGGCCTCTATCAAAATGTCTTATGAATTGTTATTCAATTCAACCGATACTATTCAAAAACTTCGGGATAATATCACATTGTTTAAAGAAAAGATAGGCCAGTTACAGGCATACAAATTACTGCCAAGTGACAGTGCTATCCAATGCCTTGTAATTGATGGAAATGAAAAAACGCGCCAGCTTTCTGAAAACCTGCTGTCGGCTGGATTTGATATTCGGCCGATATTAAGTCCTACCGTACCTGCTGGGACTGAACGACTGCGCATTTGCCTTCATGCTTACAATACAGCTAAAGAAATAACATCTTTAACAGAGACCATAAATGAATTAACCCATGACTAACAGAAATATATTTGTAACAGGGATTGATACCGGGATTGGTAAAACCATTATATCGGCAATTTTAACCGAAAAGCTAAAGGCAGATTACTGGAAACCAGTGCAATCCGGCGACCTGGACAATAGTGATACGCTGGCTGTAAAAAAGCTTATTTCGAATAGCATTACGCATTTCCATCCTGAAGCATATCGCCTTTCACAACCATTCTCGCCACATAAGTCGGCAGACCTTGATGGCATTGTCATTGACCCGCAAAAAATAATAGCACCAAAGACAGAAAATAACTTGATTATTGAAAGTGCCGGCGGCCTGATGGTACCATTAAATGATAATTTTCTAATGATCGAACTGATCAAAAAGCTTGGTGCCGAAGCAGTACTTGTTTCCCGTAATTACCTGGGCAGTATTAATCATACCCTATTGTCAGCCTATACCTTAAAACAATACGGCATTCCAATAATAGGACTAATTTTTAATGGTCCAAGGGATAATTATTCAGAAGATTATATCCTGCAATACACAGGCCTTAAATTACTGGGACATGTGCCAGACTATAGCGAGATGAATAAAAATTCAATAATTGAGGCGGGTAGTTATATCGATCTTTAATTATTTTGCTAAGTAAAGAATTTGCCTCACCTTAGTACTATCAATAATTAAACCGTCTTATGAAGAATATAACCGTAATTGGCTCCGGTACAATGGGCAATGGCATTGCGCACACTTTTGCGCAGTATGGTTTCAAGGTTTCACTGGTTGATATCAACGAAGAAAACCTGAAACGGGCCATGCAAACGATCAGCAATAATCTTGACCGCCAGGTGAAGAAGGGTGCTATAGATGATGACGCTAAAACGGCCACATTATCAAATATCACCATATTCACTGATCTGAATAACGCTGCTAATACCGATCTGGTTATAGAAGCAGCAACAGAAAATAAAGAGATCAAACTAAACTTATTTAAACAATTGAGTGATCTTTGCAGCCCGAATACCATTCTTGCTTCTAATACCTCATCTATTTCCATCACACAAATAGCAGCTGTAACCAAAGACCCATCAAAAGTTATTGGCATGCACTTTATGAATCCTGTACCTGTGATGAAACTGGTAGAAGTTATCAGAGGCTATGCTACCAGTGATGAGGTAACAGATACCATAATGGGATTGTCGCGTCAATTAGGCAAAGATCCGGTTGAAGTAAATGATTATCCGGGGTTTGTTGCCAATCGTATCCTGATGCCAATGATCAATGAAGCGATCTATACTTTACATGAAAGTGTGGCTGGTGTGCAGGAGATCGATACAGTAATGAAGTTAGGCATGGCTCACCCGATGGGGCCGCTGCAATTGGCTGACTTTATTGGCTTAGATGTTTGCCTGGCTATTTTACGTGTACTACATGATGGGTTTGGCAACCCTAAATATGCACCATGCCCGTTATTGGTAAATATGGTTACTGCAGGGCATTTAGGCGTAAAATCAGGTAATGGCTTCTATAAATATATTCCTGGAAGCAAGGATGCCGTAGTTGCCGACAAGTTCGTCTGAGAAAAGTTAAACCTTTTTGGGTGTTTGATTGTCAATGTTTTAATGCTTAAGGAAAACAAAAAACCATGAAAACACTACAAAATTTAGGATACATGCTGCTCTTAAGTGGCTCCCTATTCCTTGCGTCATGCGCGGGGGGATATTATGTTGCAGAACAACCCAATGAACCTGTATATGACCGTCCCGCAGCTCCGTACGCTGATGCAGTCTGGATCGATGGCGACTGGACATGGAATAATGGAACTTATGTTTATTCACGCGGTCACTGGGATCATGGCCGGGCCGGTCATACTTATACAAGAGGTAATTGGGAACACACCAATCGCGGTTACAGGTGGCACAGAGGCCACTGGCAATAATAATTATGTGTGAATAAAAAGATGTGCGAATGTGCAGATATATAATTCAGAATCTGCATATCCGCACATTTACACATCAAAAAGATCACATTCTTTCGGGTACTTGTATACCCAGTAATCCCATTCCCTTTTTGATCACTTTTGCCGATGCTGCCGAAATCTGCAATCTGAATTGTTTGGTCAATTCATCCTCTGCCTGCAATATGGAATGTTCGTGATAGAACTTATTGAAGGCTTTAGCAACCTCGTAAATGTAATTAGCAACGATAGCCGGATTATGCCCCGTGGCTGCCTGTTCAATCGTTTCAGGGAATTGGTTTAACAGTAATATAAGATCACGTTCTTCTGCAGCCAGTTCAGCGATCTTACTGGTTTCAGCCGACTTATCTTCTACCCTGCTTAAAACAGATCGGATACGTGCATGTGTATATTGGATGAACGGCCCCGTATGTCCCTGAAAATCCACTGATTCGTTCGGATCAAATAGCAAACGTTTTTTAGGATCTACCTTCAGCAAAAAGTATTTCAATGCGCCCATACCGATAGTATGATAAAGCTCAAGCTTCTCGGCCTCACTAAAACCCTCAACTTTCCCTAACGTTTCAGTTTGTTCTTTAGCAGTTTGATTCATTTCATCGATCAGGTCATCCGCATCAACAACAGTACCCTCACGCGACTTCATTTTACCCGATGGCAGGTCGACCATGCCATAAGAAAGGTGGTATAAGCCTTTTGCCCAGCTTTTACCCAATTTCTCAAGAATAAGGAATAGTACCTTAAAATGATAGTCTTGTTCATTGCCCACCACATAGATGGACTCATCCATATGGAAATCATTATATTTTAGCTGGGCAGTTCCCAGGTCCTGGGTCATGTATACCGAGGTGCCATCTGATCGCAGTACTAATTTCCGGTCAAGGCCATCGGCAGTAAGATCGATCCAAACAGAGCCATCTTCTTTTTTAAAGAATACACCTTTTGTAAGCCCTTCTTCAACTATATCTTTTCCTAATAAGTACGTATTTGATTCGTAATAGTATTTATCAAAATCAACGCCCAATTGCTTGTAAGTGTAGGCAAAACCTTCATACACCCAACCATTCATAGTTTGCCAAAGACTAATGACATCCTTATCGCCAGCCTCCCATTTCTGAAGCATTTCCTGGGCTTCCTGTATCAACGGGGCATTCTTTTTAGCTTCTTCTTCAGTTTGTCCGGCAGCTTTTAACTCCTCTATTTGTTTCTTATATTCTTTGTCGAAGATCACATAGTATTTGCCTACCAGATGATCGCCTTTCATCCCGGACGATTGCGGAGTTTCGCCGTTGCCAAACTTTTGCCATGCCAGCATAGATTTACAGATGTGGATGCCCCTGTCATTCACTAAATTGGCTTTTACAACTTCGTGGCCTGCTGCTTCCAATATTCTAGCTACCGAATAACCCAGCAAGTTATTACGAACGTGGCCCAGATGCAGAGGTTTATTAGTGTTAGGTGACGAGTACTCTATCAATACTTTTTTGCCGGTCGGCTTGAAATTGGCAAAGTTATCGGTAAGTATTTGCGAATAGAAAATATCAATCCAATAAGAATCGGCCAATGAGATATTCAAAAAGCCCTTTATTACATTAAAGCCAGCTATTTCTTTAACCTCGCTTTTCAGAAATTCACCTATTTCGTTACCGGTTTGCTCCGGCGATTTACGTGATAATTTGGTAAGTGGAAAGGTTACAAGTGTAATTTGTCCTTCAAACTCCTTTCTTGTTTCCTGCAGGTTAATATCCACGGGGTTCAGATCGGCCTGGTATAAGGATTTTGCAGCTTTAACAACGGCTTCTGTAATAAAATTCATCGCGTAAAATTAGCAAATTGGTTTATAGTTAAAGGCTTCTTTTTAACAGTGCTGCCGAACTATCATCTATGGCCGAAAAAGCATAGCTTTGTTTTTGATTACAACCTTTATGACCAAAAAGAAAAGCGATTTTAAAATTGATGTTACTTCTGAAATAGGCGATCTGCGCTGTTTGCTGATACATAGTCCTGATAGTGGTTTGGGTAAAGTAGTTCCTTCCAAAGCACAGGACTGGCTTTTTGAAGATATTGTGCATCTGGATACTATGCGCCGGAACGAATACGATTATTACGTTAAGCTGCTGATGTATTTCCTTGATCCGGATAAAATAAAGGGTAAGCTGGCGCAAATTGACTCTGATAAAGAAGACAGGGCATTCTTTAAACCTGATAATAAAGGGTTTCATGCGTCGAAGAAAGTTGTTGAGATACAATCGCTGCTTGCAGATATTTTGCAGGAAACCGATATACGCAAAAAGCTGGTTGCTTCTGTTTGCGCTATAGAGAATTGTACATACAGGCTGCAGCAAAAATTAATCGATACCCCTCCTGTTGAGCTTGCTAAAATATTTATATCTGGTTCATTAGGGAATGATGAGATGATCTTCGCTCCAATCCCTAATCTTATTTTTTCAAGGGATATCGGCATCGCCATCAACAATTATATGCTGCTAAATAAACCGGCAAAAAAGGCGCGCTCTCGCGAAACTTTGTTAGTGAGATATATTTTCTTTAATCACCCGCTGTTTGCTGATTACAGGGACAACATATTGGAGATACCGGAAACGGTCCATCATTTTTTACGTCCTGGCGAAGATCAGGATGAGAAAACAACTTTAGAAGGCGGCGATGTAATGATGGTAAGTCCTGAGCATGTGGTGATCGGTTGCAGCGAACGTACATCGGTGAGTGGTGCCAACCAGGCCATGAAGTTGTTGTTTGACAATGATGTGGTTAAAAAAGTGACCATCGTGAAAATACCACATAAGCGCGACTATATGCATATCGATACAATATTTACCCATGTAAAGCGCAATGTATGGGTTATGCTTGGCTCGCTTTCGGCGTTTGAAAATATCGAAGAAGACGCCGATGTGGTAAAATGGTTCTCAGATAAAAAATCGAAGGATAAAACAGAGATCGCACAATTTGAAAAAGGCAGATCGAAACCCAAAACCTTCAAAAGTTTGGAAGACCTATTAAGCGATATCAGCGAAAATGACCTCGAAAGCAATAAAAAGACCAAGTTCATTTATTCGGGTAATGATAAATTTCCTTTTGATGCGCGTGAACAATGGACAGACTCATGCAACCTGCTGGCTATTAAAGAAGGCGTGGTTTTAGGATACGACCGTAATGATAAAACTGTAGAAGCTTTCAGGAAAAAAGGTTTTGAGATCATTAAGGTAGCTGAACTGCTTGAAAAGTTTGAAAACAATGAGATCGAGCCGCATGATATGAAAGATACATTGATTTTAATGCCTTCATCAGAACTTTCCCGTGCCCGCGGAGGTTTTCATTGTATGAGCCTGCCGCTTTTGAGGGATACAATAAGTTAATAGTTCATGGTTGATGGTTCATAGAAATACCATCGACTATGAACCATGATCTATGAAAAATGAACTATGAACGAACAAACCACATCAACCATATTAATGATAAGGCCGGTGAATTTTGGCTTTAATGAGCAAACTGCCGGAAGTAACGCCTTTCAAAATCGTAATGCTATACAACAGCAGGTTCAGGATAACGCCCTGAAAGAGTTTAATAACCTAGTTAAAGCGCTTCGGGATAATGGTGTGGAAGTGATTGTTGCAGATGACACCGAAGATCCCCATAAGCCTGACTCAATATTTCCGAACAACTGGGTATCCTTTCATAATGATGGTACGGTATTCCTCTATCCGATGATGGCTGAAAATCGCCGTCTGGAACGCAGGGAAGATATTATTATGCAATTGGAAGACGAGTTTAAAATAAAGCATGTTATCGACCTGAGCCATTTTGAACAGGAGCATAAATTTCTTGAAGGGACTGGCAGTATGGTACTCGACCGTGAAAATAAGATCGCTTATGCATGCCTTTCGCCAAGAACGGATAAGGAGGTTTTAGATCAGTTCTGTACTGACAGCGGATACAGATCCGTCCTCTTTCATGCTGTTGATCAAACCGGAATGGACATTTACCATACTAACGTGTTGATGTGCATGGGCAGCAAATTTGTCGTGATCTGCCTTGACAGCATTAAAGATCAAGAGGAAAAGAACCAGGTAATACAATCGCTCAAGGACACAGGA
>JBQCEA010000280.1:0-8814 GCA_051960695.1 Mucilaginibacter sp.
AATAATCATTTAAAAGATCATTCAGCTCCGGGTGCCAGTCGCCCGCATAGGTAATTTTCCAACCCGACCAATTATTGCGTACCACTTTAATGGCTGCAAGGGTTTCATTCATAGCGCTTTCATTGATGCCGATGTAGGTTTTATTTAACCAACCCTTTTTGGTAAGGTGAGCCCGAAGGTCGTTCAGGAACGGATTCCAGTAAGCTTTGAATTTATCGGACGTTGGCGGCCACGATTCGGTCACATAATTACCTGTTTTGCCATCGATATAGCGGAACCGGTATCCGCCCGGAAGCGGAGTATACACCGTAATAGCCTTATCAATACCAACACTCATCGCCAGTTCAACATATTCATCGAATATCTTGTAATCGAATTTCCATGAACCATCTGCTTCTTTGGTCGATTCGATCATTCCGCCTTCAATGGTATAAGAATTATCGCTCCATGGCGAGTTTACCGCATACGTGGTAATGTATTTACCGCCGGCATCAGCATAGAGCTTCAAATGCTTTTTCAACAAGAGCTTATGTTCCTCAGACCACGGCTCCAAATGGTTATCCCAGGCCAGAACCCAAGGGTTTTGCCACAGGTCAAGCCGGTATTTCCAGTCGTGAGGAGGGGGCAGCGTTTGATCCTGCACTTCTACCTCCAGTTTTAATGTAGTGGCCGAGCCTTTTGCTAACACCTCGATATTTCCTTTATAATGACCTGGCTGCGTGCCTGCCGGGATATTTA
Source organism: Mucilaginibacter sp. (assembly GCA_051960695.1). GTDB lineage: Bacteria > Bacteroidota > Bacteroidia > Sphingobacteriales > Sphingobacteriaceae > Mucilaginibacter. Next base: position 739 of record JBQCEA010000280.1, read on the forward strand.
TACTTATCCAAACCGGGCGCAGCGTTTTTCCGGGTAGATCAAAACGATCGAATTTTTCAAAACGGTCCGGCATTAAAAAACCATTTTTATACGGGGAATCTCCGCAGGTAACGTTAGCTGCGCCATACGGATAATTGGCAATGACGTATCGCACCATATTCAGCTTGATATTGTCCTTTGAAATAACGTTTCCTTTTGTGCTTACAAGGTTACTTACGTTAAACCTTACCTGTTCAATAGTATCGGATGACCATACCAGCACCTGGGCATTCAGCCGCTCTCCTTTCCATCCGCTGCCAGACCACGTATGCTCTTCTTTTACATCAGGTACTTCAGTCCGGAAATACAACGCGTCAGCCGAGCCAAAACTCACGTGCATCCCTTTTTCTCCATTCCAGGCAGCCGGATTGGTAGGCTTGTCAAATGTAAATTCCTCCTGGTAATGCGGGCTTAGCTTAGGCATCAGGGATGAATCTATTTGTCCAGGGTACACCTGAGCAAAAGAAGCCCCTGCAACTAATTGCAGGGCCATTATTATCAATGCTTTCTTCATTTTATTAGATATTCAACTATTATTTACCAACCGGGGTTTTGCGTAAGAGTCCCTTTTGACAGCTGGATTTGCTGCAATGGTATAGGATCCAGGTAATCTTTTTGATCAAATTTACGTGCAGTTGCAGGTTCTGCAACAATAAATCCATTGGCATCAACCTGGATGTCAGATCCTACCTTTAAATCCGGATAACGTTGCTGATATTCTGTACCTACAAATTTCACCCCTCTTAGTGCTTGCGGCAATACTGTTTCTGCGGTGCCCCATCTTCTCAGGTCATCACGTCTGTAGCCTTCAAAAGCCAACTCTACCGTACGTTCCCTCCTGATCTCATCCAACATGTTTAAGCCGTTTAAAGTTACAAAGGCGTTGGTAAGCGGTGGCATGCTTACCCTGCTCCTAAGCAAGTTAATGGTGCGGTCAAGATCCTGGTCGGAGATAGAACCGTTTTGTTCATATAATGCCTCCGCCAAATTTAATAATACTTCCCCGTATCTGAATTCTTTGAAATCATACGCTCCCTGGAATTGGGTAGCTGCAAGCGTCTCATCCAAAAATTTCCGGATCATATACCCCGTATGCGTCGCATTGGACCCGGTAAAGCCTGGGAAGGTTGGCTGCATCAGTCCACCTTCAAAAAATATGGTACTGCCCGGAACTATAAAGGTCATAGCCATCCGTGGGTCCCTGTTTTGAAACTCACTGGTGAGCGTTTGATATCCCTGGAACAATGGCGATTTAGTGATCGGTAAGCCATCAGTTGAAAGATACTGATCAGCAAGATTTTTTGTGGGCACCATTGCGTTAAACCATAGTTCGCGGGTCCAGTTATGCACAATACGATTGGCATAATAGCGGAAGGCGAGAATGGATTCCTTGCTATCATCGCCTTGCTGAATAAACAGGTACTTGTAGCTCTGGGCTCCCTGGTCGGTATACAAGGCATACTCATTGGATGCGATCACTTGCTGGGCAGCATCCACTGCTGCATTAATATATTTTGTAGGATCACCGTCATTGTGATACTTTGCCCATGTACCTTCATAAAGCGCGACCCTGGCTTTTAACGCTAAACCGGCTCCTTGTGTCACCCTTCCCAGTTCGTCAGCGGTAAGCTCACTTTGTTTGGGCAATTTAGGTATTGCATTGTCCAGGTCGCTTAATATAAAGTCGACAATCTCTGCCTGGGTTGCGCGCTTAGAATACAGTTCAGGTGAAGTAACGTCCAGCACTTTATCGATCTTCGGTACACCGCCGAATGTTTTTACTAGTCTCCAGTAATTATATGCCCTGAAAAAATCAGCCTCACCTACCCAGCGATCAATAGAAGCACCCAGATTGGATGTGGGCGCTTTCATCAACAGGTAATTGGTACCCCTGATCTGTTTGTAACAAGAATCCCACACGGCTGATGTTGCCGCCGGAAGATACGAGCCATCGCTCACGGCATTTGCACCTGAACCAAAGGCGATATCCGAATTGTTATCAATATATTCCGGCACCTGTTGTAAGCCGTAATAGAAGTTATTGGCCGCCAATTGAAAATCGTTGGGTGTTTTCCAGAACGACGCATCAGATAGCTGATCTTTGGGTGTGAGTTCCAGTGACTTTTTACATCCCACAACCGCAAAAATCATCAGTATGAATAAATATTTTTTATCTATTAAAAATTTCATGATTTCTACTATTTTAATGTTACATCAAGACCGAACGAAAAGAATCTTTGGAAAGGATAATTATATCCATACTGAGCAGCCTCGGGGTCCCATCCGCCTAACACACTGTCTTTTTCCCAAATATCCTGTCCGCTAACATAAACGCGCACCTTCGAAAGCCATACCTTTTCTACCAGTGCCTTTGGAAGCGTGTAGCCTATAGTTATATTTTTCAACCTGACGTACGCACCATTTATTGCCATTAATGTGGATGGCTGGTAGTTCCAGTAGCGGATATTGCCATAACTTAGTTCCGGATACTTTGCATTCGGACGGTCAGCGTTCCAGGTCTGATCAAAATAAAACGCAGGCGGTTGTCTCCACCAGTCACTCCATGGCATAGCGTATTCACCAGTCCTGAATATGGTGCGTTTACCAACGCCTTGCAGGAATACGGTCGCATCGAAACTGCTGTAACGCGCGCTCAGGTTAAGTCCGAAATTATACCGAGGGGTGATCGACCCTGCATTTACCACATCCCCGTCATCTCCCGGTTTATTGCCATAAGCACTGATCTTACCGTCGTGATTAATATCTTTAAACATGGCATCACCGATCTGAATGTCAGAAGGAACACCCTGCAGCTTTTTATAGGCATCCAACTGCTGCTGGTTACGGATAATGCCATCAAATTGATACGCAAAGTAGGTGTTGATCGGATAGCCCTGCCGGATGTTGTTCAGGCCAGGCACATAAGTATCGGCACCACCGTAATTTACGACCTTGTTTTGTGCATCGCTAACCAATATTTTAGCCGAAAAATCTACTTTTCCGACCCTATCCTTATAACCCAGCGAAGTCTCAAATCCCCATGTTTTTAACTCCCCTGAATTGGAATAAGGCGCTACCGATCCAAGCATGCTGGGGTATGTAACCGGGATGAGTAAATTCCGATTATCCTTTATAAAGTAATCGAATGAAAAATCAAGTTTTGAATTAAACAGACTTGCATCTAGACCGACGTTTTTATTAATTAGCCTTTCCCATGTCCTGTTGGTAGATACCATACCTGCAAGCGACGCCGCCTGCGTTTGGGTGCCCGCTCCGAATGGATAAACCCCGCCGATATTGATCAATTGCAGGTAATCATACAGGCCAATACCTTCCTGGTTACCTGTTTGACCATAAGAAGCCCTTAACTTCAGATCAGATATAAACGTTACGTTTTTCAGGAATTGTTCCTGTGATATCCTCCAGCCGACCGAAATTCCGGGGAATAGACCGTATTGATGGCCAGGTTCAAATCTTGAACTTCCGTCATACCGCAGATCGGCCTCCAATAAATACTTGTTATCATAAGCGTAACTTAAACGGGAAAACAACGAGTTGATTCCCCAATGGTTACCGCCGCCGCCATTGGTCATGTTATTGGTACCGCCAAGATTTAACGCCCACACGTCCTGCGAAGTGAAATTATCCCTCCTGGCATTAAACCAATCAAAATTATTTTCCTCATGCGAGGCACCCGCCATAAAATCAACATCATGCTTTCCTCCAAAAGTTTTGGTGTATTGCAGATACCCAGTATAATCACGGTAAGTTGTTTGTGAATTATATACCGTCAGGCTTGCCTGGTCCGGATTGGCAATGGCATAATAAGCCAATGCGCCATCCCAATTGTAAAGTGGCACCGATTTGGCAATGTCATCATCATTTTCGGAAGAGTAGTTAACGCCTGCCTGGAAATTTAATTTCAAATCTTTCGTCACATCGGCGATCAGCTTAAAATTGGTGTTCAGGTTGCGGGTAAGGTAAGTTGACGTTGCACCTTCTTTTGCTTCGGCAACAGCATTGCCCCAGCCGCCCTGTGTAAAATACTCTCCCTGGGGATTGGTGATAGGCACGTTAGGCATACCAAAAGTAGCCTCCTGGATCAAACCGGCAGAGCCTACCCCGCCAAGATCAGTACGGCGCTGATTTTCTATCGAAACTTTAGTTTCCAGGCGCAGCCATTTGGCAAAGTTATAGTCGTAATTCAATCGGAGATTGTAACGTTTATTGCCATTGTCGGCATACCGGATCACTCCATGCTGATCGGTATAGCCCCCGGATAAGTAATAGTCCGAATTATCGTTGCTTCCCGATACGCTCACGTTATTTTTTATCTGGTACCCATTACCAATTACGGCTTTTATCCAGTCGGTATTAGTAAAGAACAATTTCCAGCCACCATACAGCGGGTGATCTATCGGATTCGGGTCATTGTTTAAGATCTGCTGTAACATTGCAGGTGTATACATAGGCGCGGCACCGTTGTGGATGTTGGCTTCATTATCCATAAGCGCCATCTGGTAAGTAGTAGGGCTTTTCATCATCCCGGACTCTTTGGTTATAGCTGCGTTTCCGCTATAACTGATCACCGGTTTCCCCGTTTTACCTTTTTTAGTCGTAACAATAAAAACACCATTTGCCGCCCTTGCCCCATAGATGGATGCAGAAGCGTCTTTTAATACGTCTACAGACTGTATATCGTCCGGGTTAAGCAAATTCAAATCGCCCGGAACACCATCTATCAATACCAGCGGGGTATTACCGCCGTTGGTAGATGAATATCCCCTGACATTCAGGGTGTACCCTTCTTGACCAGGCTGACCGGATGACCGTTCAATCGTCATACCCGGAACTTCGCCCTGCAATGCTTCCAGCGCATTGGTTGCAGGCCGGGATTGAAATACTTCAGCTCCAACGGAAGAAACGGCCCCTGTTAATGACTTTCTTTGCTTGGTGCCATAACCAATAACTACCACCTCATTCAGGCTGCTATTGGTTTCTTCAAGAATAATGTTCAGTGTATTTTTATCGTTGACGGGAACTTCCAGCGTTTTATACCCGAGATATTTGAAAACTAATATGTCGTTTTCGGGAGCAGTGACATTAAAATTACCTTTTGCATCGCTAACTCCAAGTGCCTTGCCGGTAGATTTTAAAATAATTGTTACGCCCGGCAAGGTGCCCGATTTATCCCTTACCGTTCCCTTAACCGAAATATCCGTTATTGGAGCACTCTTTAAGTTTGCCAATGGCGGATTAGTGACGACTACCGGGATCTCCGCCCTCTTAATAATGATCGATTTTTCGTAAAAAGTATATTCTAAATGCCGTCCCTGGAGACATAAGTTCATCACTTCTTCTAAAGATGCATTGCTGAAATTGGCATTGATCTTTTGATCTGCCTTTAGTTGATCGGGCTGGTACAATACATCATAACCGGTCTGTTTTTTTATCTCCTTAAAAACTTGTTTAAGGGTGACCGTTTTCTGTTTTAAATTCAACTTTTGGGCAAAGGCTGTGGCACTTACCTGCATCATAGATGCCACCAGGAAAAAGATAGTAAGTTTCATCATTAGCAGGATCTTATGTTTGGGGCGTTGAAGCCTCCATAAAAATTCTGAGTAAATTTTATACATTTGATTTGACTGTTTAAATTGGAAATTGGGTTCAAAACTTTATCCGGTTTGATCAGACATTCTTTCAGGGGTGTTGCAACCACCCCTGATCTTTTTTAGACTGACGACCTTCGTGATTTCGATTAGGGGCCTTGTTTCATTTTCTCATTTTTAGGTTAATTTGATTTATAAATTGGTTTCTTCTTATCAAGATCCGACCGGGTTAACCGGTCACTATGATCCTGTTATTTTCTACCTGGAAGTGAACTTTACCCGTCAATTCCAGCACATGGATTATCTCGGATACATTCCCATATTTTGATACAGTACCGCTTAAAAGCAATGACTTAGGGGCATTGTCCTTATATATTACTTCTACATTATACCATCGGGAAACTTTCCGCATAAAGCTTTCAAGATTTTCGTCGTCCAACTGGAAATAGCCATTTTTCCAGGCTATGGCTCCATCTGTATCAACTTCGCGTACATTTATTCCGTCAGCATCCACGGCAGACTGCTGCCCAGGTTTTATCAGTATATTCTTATGGCCGTCGATTGATGTGATCTTCACCGATCCTTCTATCAAAGTAGTAGCAGTTATCCTTTCATCACTGTAGGCACTCACATCGAAATGTGTTCCCAAATCCTCCACTATCTGCTGCGGTGTCTTCACCTTAAATGGCATTGCCTTATTATGCGCTACTTCAAAATAAGCCTCTCCGTTTAGCTCTACTAAACGCTCCCTACCTGTAAATGCAACAGGATACTTTAATGAAGATGCAGCATTGAGCCATACGTGAGAACCATCCGGAAGCACGACCTGGTATTGCTCACCTTTTGTAGTTTCCAACTCGTTGAATTGTGCAGGGCCTTGAGGCTTGGCCGCTATCGCCGTGGCAATGTAAATGATTTTTCCGTTTTGGGTTTTGCTGATGGCAACCCCGCCTTCACTAACTAATTTGCCGTTGGCGGCATCACTCAGGACTACCTTCTTGCCATCAGCCAGCGTCAGGGTAGCCTTGTTTTTGCCAGGAGCGACATCATTTTTTGCAAGAACATGTGTTGAAACCTGTTTCTTTTGAAGCAACAGAAAGTATCCCCCTAAAGAAATTATAAAAAGCACAATAGCAGCGGCAGAGAAACGATACCATACATAAATGTTTTTGGAAGAAGCATTATCCGGCTGAATAAGTGCCCACACACTGTTCACATCTTCGGCACGTTCTTCATCCTCCATTTCAAAGGGCGCAGACGAGTTATGAGTCAAATACCAGCTTTCTAAAAAAGCCTTATCCTCCGGGGTGGCCTTCCCGGTTCTGTATCGCTCCAGTAAGTCTTTTAATTCGCTTTCTTCCATATTAATTGAAGGCTATCATCCCTTAATTAATGGTAAGGAAAGATCAAAGGGTGCAACAGGTAGAAAAATATTATTTTTTTGGATGATCAATGAATCATCATGAAGAGCATGCAGATCAATACCCCTAACTTCACTTTAAGAATTTTTAATGCATTAGTGATCTGCTTACTTACCGTCTGTTCAGATATTCCTAATTTCCAGGCGATTTCCTGATGGCTAAGGTATTTTTTCCGGCTCAACTCAAACACAACCCTCATTTTTGGCGGCAATTGTCCAATTTCTTTTTCAATATATTCCGTCAACTGATTTTCCCTGATCCTCTGGTCAGTTACTATATTATCCTGACCTGAAAATGCTTTGAGAGAATCAAGATATTTCTCACGAACCTGCTGATGGGCAAACTTATTTAAGATAGCATGACGTACCGCACCATAGAGATAACCTGATAAGTTCCCGGAAAATTCTATTACCTCGTGCTTTAACCATAAATAGGTAAAAACCTCCTGGATGATATCTCTTGCTTCCTCACGATTGCGCAACTTATTTACTGCATGTGCCTGAAGGATATATTTGTAGCGATCATATATTTGAGCATAGGCAAGATGATCTCCTTTATTTAGAAGAACAACTAATTCCTGATCCGTTAATTGGTTATAGCCTGTCATTTACTCATCAACTAGGGGAACTGAGCACACCTTACTGCAAGGTAAATGGGGCTTCATAAAATCCCATGAAAAGCTATGCGCAAACGTTTGATAAATATTCTTTCAAAGATTGCCCATCAATTATTCCGAGGCTTTGAGCTTTTCATTTTTAACCATTCAGAAAAGGTATCTGTTCGTTAATTCTCATTTATTGTCAAAACATTGCGCAAACGTTTGACAAACAGCTGCCGCAGTAAGGCGATCCCCGACTCACGCATCACCCTTAAGTGAACCACCGAAATCGTATTATTGAACTCCTTGCTGATATATCCTGTTGGTAACTTCAGGTTTCCGCCTAAAGCACAGAACATAAGCAAACTCATCCACACCTAATCTGTTTAATCTCAATAAGGCCCTGCCC
>JBQCEA010000281.1:0-7838 GCA_051960695.1 Mucilaginibacter sp.
AAGCTAAACGCCGTATTGAATTTTACAATGGCAAGCTGGATTGCCGCCTGCATGAATATGAATTATATGAAGGCAGCAAGAGAGAACCCAAATTATAATTGCTTTGACATTAATTAAATGAAAAAGATTCTTCTGATAATAGCACTACTTACATCTGTTCACTGCATGGCCCAGGAAGGCGTGACTTTTCCGTTCCAGGGTGGCAGCCGGGTGATGACCCAGTTTTTTAAAGATAGTCTGAAAATTTCACGTGAAATAAAGCACATTAAAGCCTCCGGCGTAGTGGTATTTAAGTTCACTGCCGACGATAATGGCGTAGTTAGAAAAATAGTCATCTACTATGCTGACGACGCTAATTTAGCACCACCGGCTATTGAAGCGTTACGAAAATCGAGCCATAAATGGATCATCCCTGAGCATGAAAAACTGCATGACTTTATCATTCCCTTCCTGATCCGGATAGATCCTTCGCAAGCACTGGACCGGGAAACACAAAATGCGATATATGACTTTTACACGAAGCGTAAACCTATAGTAGCCCGCGACCAGATGCCATTAGATATGACCACTTTGCTGCCTACCATTGTTGTAAATTATAATTTGAACTGATCTTTCTAAAAATCCGCCTAACCGTTTTCATCGTTTGTATAACAAATGATGGAAAAAAGAAAAGAAATAGCAGAACTAACAACAGACCAACTCGCTTCTAATATTCGTAAAGCAAGGGAATACCGGAATTATACACAGGAATATCTTGCTTATAAATTGCGTATATCCCAAAATGCTTACAGCAAAATTGAGCTTGGGCATACCAAATTAACTGTTGACAGGCTTTTCCAGATAGCAGAGGTGCTGGAGTTTGATCCTGTATCAATGATGAAACCATGGTCTTAGGAAACTGAACACAAACTTCAGCCTGCTAAATCCTATTTTTACTGCTCAAAGCACTTTTATGGAACAAGCTGAAATCATTGATAAAACCGCCGCCTTTGTAAGACAAATACTGGAAAACGCGGAAGGTGGCCATGACTGGTGGCATATTCACCGCGTTTGGACAAATGCCAAACGCATTGCCCAAACCGAGCAATGCGATCTTTTAATAGTTGAGCTTGCAGCCCTGTTGCATGACATTGCAGATAGTAAATTTCACAATGGCGATGAAGAGGTCGGTCCTGAAACTGCGGGCAGGTTTTTGCAAAGCATCGGCGTTGCCCCAGCGGTCATTGAACATGTTCAGCAGATCATCAGACATATCTCCTTTAAATCAGGCTTTGACAAGGCAATTTTCAGCTCAAATGAATTAAAAATTGTACAAGACGCCGACCGCCTGGATGCCATAGGTGCCATCGGAATAGCAAGGGCTTTCAGCTACGGAGGATTTAAAGGCAGAGAAATATTCAACCCAGAGATCAAACCAGATTTGAACATGAACAAAGAGCAATACAAAAATTCAACCGCGCCGAGCATTAACCATTTCTATGAAAAGCTGCTTTTACTTAAAGATAAAATGAACACCGCAACAGGAAGACAGCTTGCCGAACAAAGACATGAGTTTATGAAGCTCTACCTCAATCAATTTTACGATGAGGTGGGATTTATGTCAATGTAAACATTTAGCTTTGGTTAAATTTCTGTCTTTCAGATGAAATCCGACATTGAGCAGCGATTAATTGATAAGCATGTTAGCCCCACACCCATGCGCATACTTGTGCTCGACCTGCTTTCCAAACAAAACTCGGCTATTAGCCTGAGCGACATTGAAAAGGGACTTGAGCCTGCAGACCGCATCACTATTTACCGTACGCTGAAAACATTTGAGCACAACGGCCTTATCCACATTATTGATGATGGCACAGGGGCGCCTAAATATGCATTATGCATGGATGAGTGCAGTCCCAATGATCATCATGATACGCATGTACACTTTTACTGCACGGTTTGTAAAGAAACCTTTTGTTTGCCCGATCATAAAATACCGCAGATCACGCTTCCTTCCGACTTCAAGCTTGCTGAAATAAACCTTACTGTAAAGGGCATTTGCGACAAGTGTTCTCATTAATGCAATACCATTGCATTGCGTTTAACCCTTTCTTTGTACCAAATCTATTCCAAATAGGTCCAAACTTTATAGTAAAGAACCCCTTTAAATGACTTTCCTCCTAAACGGGCCACTCATTTCTGTGTCCCGCTTAGGCTGGACACAATCTCTAACTAATCACCTTTTTAATGAATCCGTTAAGTTCTCACACAAAATGAAACAATTATTTCATTTTTTAGATTAACCTAAAAAATAAATTAGTCCTATTTAAAAACTTTAAATAATAGAGCATGTTAACATTATCTTAAATCTTGAATTATACTTTCACGCCAGCTTATGAAGAAACTCATACTCATTTATATATCACTATCTACTATTGTTCACGTCGCTGCTGCACAAGACACCCTGAAAACCCAGCAAACCAACCTGCATTTTCAGCAAACTATCATCACACAGTATAAGCCTGCTTTCAGCGCTCCTTATACCGGCCAGAACAGTTTGATAACTCAGCAGGAAACACAAACATCTCTTACAACAACATTTTTCGGCGGCGCACGGTTGTGGAAAGGTGCCGAAGGTTATTTTGATCCCGAACTCTCAGGCGGTTCAGGTTTAAGTCAGACCTTGGGTATTGCCGGCTTTCCGAACGGTGAGACATTCAGGGTAGGCGGCGTGCAAAACAAACTCTACATTGCCCGCTTATATTTTAAGCAAAGCTTTGAATGGGGTACCGAAAAAGATACCATTGAGGATGACCTGAACCAGTTGGCCGGCCTAAGAAGTAAACGATATTTTTCTTTTACTGTCGGTAAATTTGGTATGGCTGATTTTTTTGACGGTAATAACTTTAGTCATGACCCGCGTACACAATTCATGAACTGGGCGCTGATGGACAACGGCGCCTGGGATTACCCTGCAAACACTCGTGGTTATGTATTAGGGCTTTATACCGAATTGGGCCAACCAACCTGGACATTACGTTGTGCATTTACGATGGTAACTACACAGGCAAATCAGTCAATCTGGGACTCCAAAATCGGCAAAGCGAATACCGAAACCATCGAGTACGAAAAACGATACAGCATAGGTGGTCAAAAAGGCACATTGCGGATACTGACCTTCCTGAACAACGGCAAATTCGGTAATTATAAATTAGCACTTGAGCAAAATCCGACTGCACCAAATGTCGACAGCACACAGCCTTACGGCAGGCACAAGTATGGTTTTGACATTAATGCCGATCAATACATTACCAAAGACTTCGGTGTGTTTGCCAAAGCAAGCTATAATGACGGCCATACAGAAACCTGGTTCTTTACCGAGATAGACCGTTCGCTTACATTCGGTGGTGTATTGAAAGGCTCATCATGGAAACGCGCTGATGACGAACTCGGCCTGGCATTTATTGCAAACGGCCTTTCTGCCGACCATAAAAATTACCTTGCTGCAGGAGGATACGGTTTTATAATTGGTGACGGCCGCTTAAACTATAAGCCTGAAATGATCACGGAGTTATACTATAAAATAAACGCATATCAGAAAAAAGTATGGCTCAGTCCTGATTATCAATTTATCCTGCATCCGGCTTACAACGCCGATCGTGGGCCGGTGAATGTCCTTGGTTTTAGGGCGCACGTTGAGTTTTAAAAGTATTGAAGGGGGCCGGCTGAGCAAAACAACGAATACTAAGCGCATCTGCGCAATAGCGTATTCTTATGTATCTTGACACCGCTATGCAAAGCTAAAACCTTATTAGCGGTTAAACTTTAACCCACAAATAGAATCCAATTGTTGTTAATACAGCATGAAGGACTTCTATTATATACTTGGCACTGCCAGTGACGCATCTCCGCCTGAGATCGACGCCGCTTATCAAAAGTTGGCGCGTAAATTCATGCAGAATGATGAGCAGGACGAATTTATGGATGCCCATTTTCGCGAGATATGTGAAGCCTATGATATCCTGCGTGATACCTCCCGCCGCCGCAAATACGACCTGGCTTTAAGGCGTAATCAAAGGAAACAACTGGCAGTTTTTAAGCTGAAGTATATCAACATTGCCGTTACACTCACATTCCTGGTGGTTACCGGGTTGTTTGCGCTCTATGTGATCCGTACCCTTCGCGGGCATGAAGCTAAAAAGGCCATTTTACAACCTTCAGCAACACAACAGCCTGTTGCATTAGCTCATTCCCCAAAACATCATAAAACGGTTGCACACGTTATTTACGCTACAAAAAAACTACCGGTTGTTCCAGATCCTGTAGCCAGTAAACCTATTCCCCAAAAACAGCTCACTCCCACTCCGGTAATTGTTAGGCCGCAGAGAGAAATTGATGACTCCAGCTACACTACTACCCTGCATGCTAACATCACAGGAATAGTTTACCTGCACCAATCGCCTGATTATAATTCGACTGTGATAGCTAAAATGCCGGATGCTGCTCCCATACGCGTGCTGCAAAAAGGCCCTGCCTATTACAAGATCAGCTATGACGACCAAACCGGTTATGTACTTAAAAGTGCTGTTGTAAAGAAGTAGTGAGTGTTGAGTTGTAAGTTTTGATCCGCTTATCTCTGGTGTCTTATCCTTCCCATTTGCAAAACCGACGGCTATCCTTAATTTTATACCCATACAACGCTCAGCAATATGTCATCCCAAACCATAGCCAATATAGCCAACATTGCACTGGCAATTTCCGTCATCGTAGCATTGATATTCGGCCTTGCACAAGTTAAGGCAGCTGCACAGGACCGCCGCGAACGCCTGACGCTCGAAGTACTTCGCCAATTTCAAACTCGTGAATTTGCCGAACTGATCCACTTTGTAAGCAATTTGGACCTGCCAAAAACCTCGGAAGAGATGCGCAGTCGCCCTCCAGCGGAACAGATCTACATGATACAGTTTAGTCAGCAAATGGAAACGCTCGGCATGCTGGTTGCCGAGCGTTTGATCAATATCGATCTGGTTGAAAACTTTAGGTTCGTTCGTTACTACATCATGGGAGAAATACAAAGTTCTTTTTAATGATATCCGTGTAAATCAGCCCGACCCGTTTTTGGGTGAATATTATCAATGGCTGGCGGAGTGCATTGAGAGACGAATGAAAGAAAACCCGCGCCAGCCATTTAATGCGTCGCACAAAGTGCCCGCTTATTAATTCCATGTACCTGTTTGCAGGTTCACATGGAAAGTTTGATTATTGATCACGATGTCGGCCATGTGGTTACCCAGGAAGGTTATCGTACCCGTCAGGAACCAGTTTTGACCGTAAGCTTTAAAGGTTGCCGTACCGCTCAGAATATCCTTTTTGCACACATCAACCTTCAGGTCGCTTAATACATAGTTGGCATTTTCAATGGTAGTATAGTAATGATGGCAACCGCACTCAATGGTAACAGTGCTATAGTAGTAGATATCGCCGTTAACACCAACGAAAGTATGCTTATCATCAAGACATTTAATGGTATAGTATTGCTTTACATAATGTTCTGATGATCCGTGCGATGTAGTTTGCGTAGTTGCCAATGAGTCATATGCAGTATAACCGGTTGATTTACCGTTATTACAGTCGAAATAGAAAGTAAGGTTACCGCCGGTATGATTGGTGGTATCGCCTGATGTCCAGTTACGGTTTACCAGCGAGTCGGTAAAAAAGCCGCAAAGCGACTGGGTATTAGCTGCGTGATGCGGACCCAGGTGACCGGTTAGTGATACCGAATCAACGCCGTCCATCACATTGACACCGCCATAAGATCCGGCCAGCGACCTGGCAATATTAACCGCTACCTGGCCGCTTATAGAATCAGTCGCAAGCGTTTTTGAAGGTGCATTGATTGGTGCAGGTGCTTTTTCATCTTTACGGCATGAGCTGTAGACCATCATCAGGCCGAGTACAATAGGTAATAAAGGTTTAATATAAACTTTTACGACATTTTGTTTTTTCCCAAGTCTCTTTTTCATTTTAGGTAATCCATTAGGGTCATAAAAGTGGTTGCCAATATTATACCATTCAGGCTCATACACATGCAAATACGGCCATTTTAGCGGGGTTTATTCACTTTACCAAAAAATTATTTAGTGCTGGTTTACAGGCTGATAAAGAAAATAGCTAAAGGAAAACAAAGCTACTTCTCGAGATAAAATTTTAACCTCCGCAAAAAAATATTCCCGTAAGTTAATTTGGGGAATCGGGGGAAATGTTTCCCCAAAGTATCCCGGATGAGAATAAATAAGATATTAACAAATCACGAATGTGGAAAAACAGTTTTTGGATATGGTACATTTTTACTATATTATTGTATCCATGAACAACACATCAATACAAAAGTATTGGTTAAAGCTCATATAGGTACGACATAATGATCCTCTTGGTTAACGCTAAGGGGATCTTTTGTTTTGGTGCCATTGAAGCGCAAGCCGCTGTCCCTGAGCAGTTTGCATGTTCATGTTCCCGCATGAACACCATGAACGCACATGAACACTTGATTTACAGTAACTTAAATATGTGCGGTACGAGATTCGAACTCGTACATGGTAATAAAGCTTGTCGGTGATAACACCGACAAGGGCGAAGGTATGCCACCGCTTTTGCCCTCCGCTCATACTCGCGCCAGTTAGCGGGAATTCAACTGGCTCTTCACTGGCGCGAAAGGATGAGAGACTACTTCCTCCTTTTGTTTCTCCATGAAATATATGCGACCTTGCCTAAAAACCAGAAACCAAAAATATTGGCATAAGCTATTGTGAGAAAACTATAAACACCATTAATAGCAAAAATATTAATAACCAAAATAGAGAGCGTTACTATGCTAATAATAGTAATTTTGGTTATTTTCTTAAGCCGTACTCTGCGTTGCTCTTTTTTCCAAGTAGCATTCCATGCAGCAATACGCTCTTCTTCTTTAATTCTCTCCTCTTCTAAAATTATCTCTATTTGTTTATTCGCCAGTCCCCAATGGTTGGGCGAATTCCAACTGAGATCTTTGTATCTCGAAAGGAATTGCAGCATTTCTCGCGTTACATTTTCAGTATCCGCTTGGTAAAAGTAATATTCGTCTAAACTATATATATCATATACTTCAATAGAAGTTAGGCTATACATAAAGTCGCCACTCACTATCTTACCAAGGGCATAATTAGCATCTATCGCTCCCTCTGACAATTTTTCATACAATAATGCTAAAGCTATGCGTATAGCGATTACATTCTCGTTTTTACCCCACTTTTCCCGGAGTATACTTAAAAGCTCATTTTTATCATGACTTAGTGAAACTTCTATAAAAAAATAGTCAGGCCCATCTTCTTCTTTAATAATATTATCTGCCCAGGAAACAACTTCTTCTTTAGATATGATGCCAAGCCGGAGGCTATAATAAAATGCTTGAAGCAATAAAAAGAAATTTTCAGGATCCAATTGTGACGTTGTTTAAAGCAAACTAATTATTTAATAGTATTCTGAATGTGTACAAAAGCCGAAAGCCCAAGTCAGCAATAAATCAACTCAAAACTCCCGACTCAAAACTTAAAACTTCACAACCTAATCCTCCGGCTTTTCCTTCGGATCCGCCATACGTACTATTCTTGGCTGAAATGAGGCCAATACTTCCACCAGTTCGGTTTGTGCGGCCATAACCGTATGGATGTCCTTGTATACCATCGGCGCTTCGTCAAGATCAGAGCCCAAAAGCGTGATCTTCTTATGCTTCAGCTCAGCTTCCATCAGGTCGCGTTTAATGGTTTTAAATGCCGCGCTTCGGCTCATCACCCTGCCGGCTCCATGCGAAGCAGAATTAATAG
>JBQCEA010000282.1:0-3060 GCA_051960695.1 Mucilaginibacter sp.
GTGCCTTTTTAAATAAGTTGAACCCGAAGACTGATTCGCAAAATGTATTGTATCAATTTGACCAGGAACTGTTGCATCAGGATGGGTCCTGTTCACTTCGTTATAAAAAGTGGTAAGCGAAGTTTGCGGCCAGGTTAAGTTACCGCCGGCATTTAAGCTTAAGCTGAAACGGTTCTTAGCATAGTTCAGGTTGATGTTGCCATTATTCTGACGTGTGCCTATACCACCGCTGATAGAACCGCTGATTCCAGTCATGTTCTTTTGCTTGGTAATAATATTGATTATACCCGCAGAGCCTTCAGCGTCATATTTAGCTGATGGCGAAGTGATCACCTCAATGCTTTTGATCTGATCGGCAGGGATGGTTTTCAATACATCAGACAAGCTGGCAGATGTTGCGCCTGATGGTTTACCATTGATCAATACACGCACGTTCTGATCGCCGCGTAAAGATACGTTACCGTTTATGTCAACTGACACTAACGGCACTTTCTGCAACACGTCGGTGGCATTACCGCCTGCGGCAGTTAAGTCCTTTTCAGCATTATAAACAATTTTGTCGATCTTATTCTCAACTAAAGGGGCTGCTGCTGTAACAGATACTTCCTTCAGTGCTTTTCTGCTTGGGGCAACCAACACCTGGCCAACATTTTTGTCGGGTTTTGAATCGGTTGTAACGATACCTCCAACAAATTTATCCGGATAACCTACGTAAACGATACGTATCTTATAGCTGCCGGGATGCACACCGTCGATCCTGAACTCGCCTTTTTCGTTAGTCAAGACACCGTTGATAGGCGAAGTGCCTGTTGCGCGGAAAAGTGCTACTGAAGCATAGCCCAGCGGTTGCTTGGAAATAGAATCGATAAGTACACCAGAGATCTTGCCCACCGTGCTCGATCCGCCGCCCCCTACACCGAACTGCGCTTTAGCAGAAATAAATGAACATAAAATTATTAAAAGTATAAGTAATCGTTTCATTTGCTGTTGTTTTCGTAATTTGAGGCGAAAATAGATTAATTGTTACAGGCAGTTGCTAAATATTTTGTCATAATAGTGTAACTGTCATTAAATCGTTACATAGTGTGTAGAGTACAATTAGGGGTGAGGTTGTAGTGGTGTATTGGTTGTAGCCGTTTCTGCGACTCAAATTATAGGGGCTCCCGCCTGGCTTCAGCCTGCGACTGAATGCCTGTTGATAATGTCAGTTTTTAAACTGGCATTATGCACGACGGTTTTAAACCGTCACTTATCCTCCGGCTCAGTTACAAACTGAAGCCAGTAAAAAGAAAATGTCATTTCGATTCGCCGAAGGTGAGAGAAATCTTAAACGTCATACATTTTATATAAGATTTCTCGCTTTAGCTCGAAAAGATATCCATGGCTTATTGAGTTTTTAAACAACAATATTAACTATCCTTCCCTTCACCACGATCACTTTCTTAGGCGATTTGCCGTCCAGGTATTTTTGTACGTCGCTGCTGGCTAAAACAACCTCTTCTATTTGCTTAGGTTCAAGAGCAAGCGAAATATTCAGGTTCATTTTCATCTTGCCGTTGATAGAGATAGGGTAAGCGAATTCATCCTCAATCAAATATTCAGGGTTAAATTTGGGATAAGTAGCATAAGATAAAGTGCCGGGCTCGTTCCCCAATAACTGCCATAATTCCTCACAGATATGCGGTGCATAAGGGGATAACACAATAACCAGTTCTTGCAGGATCGCACGTTTATTGCATTTTAGATCTGTTAATTCATTCACGGCGATCATGAAGCTGGACACAGAAGTATTGAACGAAAAGCGGTCAATATCTTCCTCAACCTTACGGATGATCTTATGTAGTGATTTTAATTCAGCCTTAGAGGGCGCCTCATCTGATACGCGGAAATTGAACTGATCGTCGTGAAAAAGCTTCCAGAATTTACGCAGGAACTTAAACACGCCTTCGATGCCGTTGGTGTTCCATGGCTTGCTTTGTTCCAGCGGACCAAGGACCATCTCGTACATGCGCAGGGTATCAGCCCCATGACGTGAAATAATGTCATCCGGGTTAACCACATTGTATTTAGATTTCGACATCTTTTCGACTTCCCAGTCGCAAACAAACTTTCCAGACAAATTACAAATGAAATCAGCATCTGCTTCTACATCATCCCCACGCCATTTTTTCCATTTGTCGATATCTAAAATATCATTATCAACGAATTCAACAGGTACATGATTTTTTTGGAACTGTAAATTATTTATGTCAAAAGAGACATTGTAATTTCTTTTTTGAGACTTTATCAAGTCATTTAGTTCCACCTGTGTGATTGCCTTCTGCTGAATGCGCTCAACTAAGTCATAAGATACAAACGTATGGGAGATAGATACGAAATCTTTTAATGGTCCATTTGTATCAACTGAAGAAATGATTCTATAAATAAAATTACTCCTTCCCTGTATATGCCCCTGGTTGATCAGCTTTTTGAAAGGCTCTTCTTCAGGCACTAATCCTAAATCTTTCAAAAATTTATTCCAGAAGCGGCTGTATAATAAGTGCCCGGTAGCATGTTCTGATCCGCCGATATAGAGGTCAACATCTTTCCAGTAATCAATAGCTTGTCTGGATGCAAATTCCTTGTCGTTATGCGCATCCATATAGCGGTACCAATACCAGCTACTTCCTGCCCAGCCCGGCATGGTAGAAAGTTCGTATTCGTAAGCCTCACCCCGGCCCTCTCCAGTGGAGAGCGAGTTTTCCTCGTCTTCATCTGAAGTCCTCTCCTTTGGAGGGGATTTAGGTGAGGCCAAGGCTGGTCTGTACTTCCAATCCTCTGCCCTGCCCAATGGCGGTTCGCCGGTTTCAGTTGGTAAGTATTTATCAATTTCAGGCAGTAGTAACGGCAGGTCGCTTTCGCTGATCAGATGCGGCAACCCGTCTGTAAAATAAACTGGGACAGGTTCGCCCCAATAACGCTGACGGCCAAATATGGCATCGCGCATACGATAGTTGATCTTCGCTTTGCCTGCGCCTTTATTTTCCAGGAACTCAATTACTTTGGCTGTGCCTTCTTTAT
>JBQCEA010000283.1:0-3145 GCA_051960695.1 Mucilaginibacter sp.
AGCCCGGCTGAACCGGGCTTACTTTATATTGTTACTAAATTACGCATCAATTCTTGCATATTTAGCGTTTTTCTCAATAAACTCACGGCGTGGAGCAACTTCATCGCCCATCAGCATAGAGAAAGTATGATCGCACTCAGCAGCATTTTCTATGCTCACTTTGCGCAAGGTACGTGTGTCGGGGTTCATGGTAGTTTCCCATAATTGCTCAGCGTTCATCTCACCTAAACCTTTGTAACGCTGGGTATGTACACTATCTTCTTTTCCTGAACCTTTTAGCTTTTGAATAGCGGCTTCGCGCTGTGCCTCATTCCAGAAATACTGTTGCTCTTTGCCTTTTTTAACCAAATAAAGCGGCGGTGTAGCAATATATACATAACCAAATTCGACCAGCTCCTTCATGTAACGGAAGAAGAAGGTCAAAATCAGTGTAGTAATGTGTGAACCGTCCACGTCAGCATCGGTCATGATCACAATTTTATGGTAGCGTAGTTTGGTAAGATTAAGCTCCTTATCATCTTCAGGCGTACCAATGCTCACACCCAGCGCTGTGAACATGTTCTTTATTTCCTCATTCTCATAGATCCTATGCTCCATGGCCTTTTCCACGTTCAGGATCTTACCCCTTAGCGGCAGAATAGCCTGGTATTCGCGGTTACGGCCTTGTTTGGCTGTACCACCTGCTGAGTCACCTTCGACCAAGAATATCTCGCAAAGTGATGGGTCACTGTTAGCACAGTCTGCTAATTTACCGGGTAATCCCGATCCGCTCATTACGTTTTTACGCTGCACCATTTCGCGTGCCTTGCGCGCAGCTGCCCGGGCTGTAGCAGCCAGGATAACTTTCTGAACGATCATCCGGGCCTCTTTAGGATTTTCTTCCAGGTAATTGGTTAGTATCTCACCTACAGCCACATTTACAGCACCACTTACCTCGCTGTTACCCAGCTTGGTTTTGGTCTGGCCTTCAAACTGTGGTTCGGCAACCTTTACTGAGATAACTGCCGTTAAGCCTTCCCTGAAATCATCGCCAGAAATATCCACCTTTACGTTTTTCAGTAAGCCTTCTTTCTCAGCGTACCCTTTTAATGTACGGGTTAAACCCATCCTGAAACCGGCTACATGTGTACCGCCTTCAATGGTGTTTATGTTATTCACGTAAGAGAATACATTCTCGCTATAAGTATCGTTATACTGCAAAGCAAGCTCAACAGGAATGCCCTGTTTAGTACCCTCAACATAAATAGGCTCAGCAATTAAAGGTGTCCGTGTACCGTCAAGGTATTTAACAAACTCTTTCAGGCCGCCTTCAGAATAAAATACTTCAGATAAATATTTGCCATCCTCTCCTGTAACACGTTCGTCAGTAAGTGTAAGCTTGATACCTTTGTTCAGAAACGCCAGTTCCCGCAGGCGTGTTGCAAGGGTATCATACCTGTATTCGGTAGTTTGGGTAAATATTTCAGGGTCTGGCTGGAAAGTCTGGATAGTGCCTGTACGGTCAGATACACCGATGGTTTTCACATCAAACAACGGTTTACCGCGCTCATACTCCTGGGTAAATATTTTGCCCTCACGGTGTACAATAGTGGTAACGTGTGTTGAAAGCGCGTTAACGCATGACACACCCACACCGTGCAAACCACCAGAAACCTTATAAGTGTCTTTATCAAATTTACCACCGGCGTGGAGTACTGTCATTACAATTTCCAATGCCGATTTCTTTTCTTTTGTATTGATGCCAGTCGGAATACCACGGCCATTATCCTCAACAGTAACTGAATTCCCTTTGTGGATGATTACGTTGATAGTATCGCAATATCCGGCAAGTGCCTCGTCGATAGAGTTATCTACCACTTCATATACCAGGTGGTGAAGGCCTTTTACGCCTGTATCACCGATATACATGGAAGGGCGTTTACGCACAGCTTCCAAGCCTTCCAGTACCTGTATATTATCCGCCGAATAGTTGGATTTATCTTTATTTTCTTCGCTCATATTTGTTTGGAACAATAACCTTCAAAAATACGCATTTCGACCTGCATTTAAGGCATTTGTGGATAAAAATGACGCAATGTGAACAAGCTTTTCAAAACATTAGGATACTTGCATTGAAATTTTATCTTTGTCAAAATTTTTAAAGCATTAAAATGAAAATCAAGGCTTCTCACTTAACGATAATTGCTTCCGGTTTATTTCTTGCAGGCAGCATTACGTCTTGCAACCAAAACAAAACTGCCGATAAAACATCATCAGCTTCAACACCTGCCAATGCGCCAACTGTATTTGTTAACCAGGATTCTCTGATGGCTAAATACGATTATGCTAAAGATATGCGCAAGCGGCTTGACGACAAAGGCAAATCAGCTCAAAGCGATGTAGGTTCAAGACAACAGGCACTTCAGCGCGAAGTTGCAGAGTATCAGAAAAGCGCTAACACGATGAGTGCCGACCAGCGTTCGTCAACCGAGCAACGCTTACAACGCGAAGGACAGCAATTTCAGCAATATCAGCAAAATGCCGGCGCACAATTCCAAAGCGAACAGGCTGATGAAAGCAAAAAGCTTTATGACAAAGTTTATGCTTTCACCAAACAGTATGCAAAAGACAATGGTTATAAAATGGTATTAACTTTCCAGACAGGCAACACTACCCTATTGTATGCCGATCCAAGTCTTGATGTTACCAATGACTTTTTGAAAAAGTTAAACGACGCTTACGCAAAGGAAAAGAAGTAATTTATTCCTGATCTTTTGTTAAAAAACCCCGGTTTTGTAACCGGGGTTTTTTAATTTAGCACCATGGCTGACATGCAAGAACACGAAAAGTTTATGCGGATCGCTATTGAGCTATCTGAGCAAAACGTTAAGCAGGGCATGGGAGGACCATTTGGTGCTGTAATAGTTAAAGATGGCGAAATCATTGCCCAAAGCGCTAACCAGGTAATTCCGCAAAATGACCCTACCGCACATGCAGAGGTTTCAGCTATTCGGCTTGCGTGCAAACAATTGGGAAGCTATAATTTACAGGGTTGTATAATATATACCAGTTGTGAGCCTTGCCCTATGTGCCTTGGTGCCATATATTGGGCCCATATAAACGTTGTTTATTATGGTAACACTAAATCAGACGCAGCATCTATAGG
>JBQCEA010000284.1:0-4818 GCA_051960695.1 Mucilaginibacter sp.
AGCAAATTTTTCATTTGTTTCAGTTTTTAACGGGCTATCGGGAACGGCAGGATGAACAGAAAATTGAGTAGCTAATTCATTATCACGTGCTTCGCTGAAAAGGCGTGATGGATAGATTGCACTTGCCAGGTAGCCTACCAGCATTATCACGACGATGAGGCCGCCAAACAAAGTAAAGTTTCGTTGGATTATAACTTTATTTCCAGGTTCAGGTTCAGTCCCACTTTTACTTTTTACAAGTTTAGGCATAATATGTAACGAATAATAGAATAAACTGCTTCAGGGGGAATTTATTGCAGTAACGCTTATATTAGCTGCAAAAATAGCATGTTATCTGTTTTACAGCAAGTAACTTTTATATTACCTGACTTTAATGTCAGAGTTTTTGCAAAAATTTCTTTAGGAAAATAATTTAAGTGCTTTTTCTATTCGAAGGATCGTCTCCTGCTTTCCAAGCAATACAGCAATATCAAACACATGCGGACCGAATTTACCGCCAACCAGCATAATACGAAAAGGCAGCATCAGCTCACCGGGTTTGATACCATGTTCTTCAGTCAAAGCTTTAAATTTGATCTCCAGTTCGGCAGCGTCTGTCATATCTCTCTGGTTGCCTAGCATTTTCATGAAATGTTCAAAGAAAGTTGTTTTGGCGTCCGTCCATTTAGGCTTTACAGCGTTAAGATCATATTCTCCAGGCTGCTTGAAAAAGTAAGATGCTTGCTGATAAAAGTCTGTCAGAAAAGTACAGCGCTCTTTTACCTGGTCGATAACCTTTAGCAGATAAGTCTCATCAGAAACATCAACACCTTTGTCTTCCAGTACTTTTCTTACATCGGATTTTAATCTTTCAGCTGTTGATCTTTTGATCCATTCGGCATTGAACCATTTGGCTTTCTCAAAATCGAATTTAGCGCCGGCCTTGTTCACTCTTTCAAGCGAGAAACGCTGCACGAGTTCGTCAAGGGTGAAGATTTCATTATCGGTGCCATCATTCCAGCCCAGCATTACCAGCAGGTTTAAAAATGCTTCCGGTAAAAAGCCTAATTCCCTGAAGCCAGGAGTTAGTTCACCGGTTTTAGGATCGAACCAGTTCATGGCATATACCGGAAACCCAAGCCTTTCGCCATCACGCTTGCTTAATTTACCATGCCCATTGGGTTTTAATATAAGAGGTAAGTGGGCCCATTTTGGCATATCATCTTTCCAACCCAAATAATCCCAAAGCGACAAATGTACGGGTGCCGATGGCAGCCATTCTTCGCCACGGAAGGAATGGGTTATTTTCATGAGGTAATCGTCAACCACTACAGCCAGGTGATATGTTGGCATACCGTCGGCTTTAAGTAAGACCTTATCATCGCTCTGACCGGTTTCAAAGCTTACATGCCCGCGTATCATATCTTCAAAATGTACGGTTTCATCTTCCGGCATTTTAATACGGATCACATGTGGCTCACCATCTTTCAATAGCTGATCAACCTGCGCCTGCGACAATGTCAGTGAGTTTCGTAGCGTATCGCGATAAGCATGCCCATATTGAAAATTGGGTATTTCCTTGCGGTTACGCTCTAATTCCTCAGGCGTATCAAAAGCATAATAAGCATGTCCTTGCATTACCAGGCGCTCAGCATATTCACGGTATAACGATTTGCGTTCACTTTGGCGATATGGAGCATAATGTCCTCCTTTAACCGGGCTTTCATCAGGTGTCAGGCCACACCACTCCAGGCATTCCATTATATATTCTTCAGCACCCTCAACATAGCGGGTTTGGTCGGTATCTTCTATACGTAAAACAAAATCGCCGCCATGCTTCCTGGCAAAAAGATAATTGAATAAAACTGTGCGGACACCACCCAGGTGCAATCCGCCGGTAGGACTTGGTGCAAACCTTACTCTAACTTTTTTATCTGACATTGCAGGGCAAAGATACTATAAGTTTTAAGTTGTGAGTTTTCAGTACCGGGTATCGCAGGTTAATATTTACGCATACTCGCACTTTTTATGTAATTTGGTCAGCATATCAGACGTTAACATGGAGGTCTTTTTCCGACTTTCGGACATCTGACTTTCTGACTATTACATGAACCCATACCAACAGAGAAGACGCTGGAAATATTTTCTATTAGTATTTGCTTTGGTTATTGCCATGGGCTCGTTGCTTTATACTCGTTTCCTGGTACAAAGTATCAAGCGATCGGAGCGCAAGCGGGCTGAAGTTTGGGCACTAAGTATCAAACAGATCACTTCATCTGATGATAATGATTTCCTGAATTATGTTTTTGCAGTGGTCGATAGTTTGACCGTGCCTGCTATGATCGTGGATGCAAAGGGAGATATTATCACTACCAAAGGGCTCGATTCAAATAAGACCTATATTAAGTTACCGCCTGGTCCGGCGGTGAAAAAGGTCAAGCAATATGACCCGGGTTATTTCAGGGACGAACTGGAATCGATGAAAAAGGAACACGAACCGATCATGCTGAAAGTGATCGGCAATAGCTGGTATGTATATTATCATGATTCCTTTGTACTGACCCAGCTAAAAGTGTTTCCGTATATACAGCTCACGGTCATAGCTATCTTCCTGCTGGTGGCCTATACGGCCTTTAATACATCGCGAAAATCGGAACAAAACCAGGTCTGGGTAGGGCTTGCCAAGGAAACTGCGCACCAGTTGGGAACGCCTATATCCTCATTGATGGCTTGGGTGGAGCTAATGAAGGACAAGTTCAACGCTGAAGGTGACCCGCTTATAGCCGAAATGGAAAATGATATCCAGCGCCTGGAAATTGTAGCCGACAGGTTCTCGAAAATAGGTTCGCAACCTGTACTTGAAGAGCACAACGTATATGATGTAGTGAAGGAATTTGTGGACTATTTTAAAGTTCGCGTAAGCAATAAGATCAACTTTGATATTGAGGGCAATCCATATCTGCAGGCAGGATTGAACATCCCATTGTTTGATTGGGTATTGGAAAACCTGCTTAAAAACGCCGTAAATGCTATCGAACATACCGGTAATATTAAGGTTGAGATATCCGGCAGTAAAACCCGTAACCAGGTTTATATTGACGTGAGCGATACGGGCAAGGGTATTCCAAGATCAAAGTTCGAAACCGTTTTTCAACCGGGATATACTACCCGCAAGCGTGGCTGGGGATTAGGGTTATCGCTTACCAAGCGTATGGTTGAGAATTATCATAAAGGACAGATATTTGTTAAAGACTCAGAATTGGGTAAAGGAACTACTTTTCGTATTGTACTAAAAAGCATAAGACATGATAAACAAACCGCAGCCTGATGAATTTCCGCCGTTTGCAGCCGGCTATGTAAGCCTGGTTAATACGCCCGATGTTATCAGCCTATTGAAACAATTAAAACACTCTACTTACGATATGTTTAGCCGGATGAGTGAAGAAAAGGCCATGCATGCCTATGCCGAAGGCAAGTGGACGCTAAAGGAAGTGTTGGGTCACATGATTGATACGGAGCGCACTTTTTCTTACAGAGCATTTGCATTTTCCCGCGCGAGTGCTGAACTGCCGGGCTTTGACCAGGATATTTACGTCGCGAATGCCCATTTCAACGATCAATCGATCCAGGACCTGGCCGCAGAATACAAGGCTGTGAGGGAATCGACCATTCTTCTTTATAAGGAATTTACTGAAGAGCAGCTTACCCGCAAAGGTATTGCCAGCGGGAACCCTGTTAGCGTAAGAGGTTTGGTGTACATGACCGCCGGGCACGAGTTGTATCATTTAAAACTGATCAAAGAGCGATATTTTTAACCAGCATATAAATGAAAAAGTCCCGGAGACATCTCCGGGACTTTTCTTCTCTTATCTTGTTCGTTGCTTTGAGTTATTGTTCGATGACAACTCTCTCTTGAGGTTTGCTGTATTCTTCCTTTTTCTCGATGCGGTATGAGCCAAATAATCCCAAGCCACCGAATATTGCGATCAATGCAAAATATAAAGCTGGATTATCCGTATTTACAAATACCGTCTCGTCGAGTATATAGGCAAGCAGTAAACCTACGCCTGCGCCAATGAGTAATAATCCCCATTTTAAGTTTTGATAAGGCGCTGTTTGCGGTTTGTACCTCCGCGGGTCCATGCCGCGTTCAATCATTGCCATGCGTTCTCTTTTGTAGAGGTAAACAATTCCGAAGATCATTCCGAAGAAACCCAGCGAAATAATGATACCCGCCATGATCCCTAAATTTCCGGTGTCCATATTGTCCATGATATTTAATTTTTTAAGTTAGTATTTTTTGCTTTTAAATCACCATTGCGGTGTATTTGTAAGCTATGACAACATGGTTTTTAAGAAGGTTACAGGTTATTTTGAAAAAGTAGCAATAGCAGGTTTATAATTACATTATCACATTTTTTGGCCTCACCTAGATCCTCTCCAAAGGAGAGGACTTCTTTTTTTAAGATCTTAGCCCCTCTCTCTTGAGAGGGGTTGGGGTGAGGCTAATTTAGCTTCGCTATAAGCAATGATATAATTATAGAAAGCGACTGCTTCTATCCCTAAATCACTAACTTTATTTAACCACGCCTGTAACCTGTACGCACGAACGGTAGTCAGAGAAGGTGTAAATAATGCAGAGCAAACTTTCGGATATAGAGCTAATAGAGCAAACCCTGGCAGGTAACCAGTCGGCGTATGCCGACCTGGTTAAACGGCATCAGCGTTATGTTTTTACGCTGGCTTTGCGTTTTAGCAAGAACAGGGAAGATGCAGAAGAGATAGCGCAAGACTGTTTTATAAAAGCTTTTCGCTCACTGGCATCTTTCCAGAAACAAT
>JBQCEA010000285.1:0-2279 GCA_051960695.1 Mucilaginibacter sp.
CAGAATAGCGGTCAGCCGGGCAGTGCAACATCTGTGCATATACGCGGTATCAATAACTTTGGCCAGAGCGAGCCTTTGTATGTTATTGACGGTGTTGAAATGGGAGGCAATGCGCCTAACGGTTATAGCGGCGGTGCACAGCTCAACAGCCCTGGATCATCCAACATGGAAACCACGGTAAGCCCGCTCTCCATGCTTAACCCAAATGACATTGAGTCGATAACATTTTTAAAGGATGCATCGGCCAGCGCTATCTACGGTAGCAGGGGTGCAAACGGCGTAATTTTCATCACTACAAAACACGGCAAAGCCGGAGAGGCAAAAGTAACTTATGACGGTTATGTAGGCTTGCAGCAGCAGGGTAAGTTCCTGGATGTAGATAACCTGCAGCAGTACGCAACCCTGGAAAACAGGCTTGCTGCCATATTCGGTACACAGCCACGGGGCGAGTTTGCCAATCCAGCTGTTTTAGGTCCGGGTACAAACTGGCAAAATGCTATCTTCCGCACTGCAGCAGAGCAAAGCCACAACTTGTCGATATCAGGCGGCGCAACAGATAAATCCGACTATTACATTTCTGCAGGTTACTTTAAGCAGGACGGTACTATTTTAGGCTATAATTTTGATCGTTATACTATACGCGGCGTTGTTAACTCACAAGCCAAAAAATGGCTGAAAGTGGGAACAACTTTTGGCGCCAGCCGCAGCGATGAGAATGTTGGTATGGGCAGCAATACAGGTATTATTTATAATGCTTTGTTAGCCGCACCAGATCAGGCGGTTTATAATGCCGACGGTTCATTCGCCGGCCCGGCTTATGTTAACGGTCAGTTTGAAGGTGGCCCAAATCCGGTTCAGCAGGCGCTGAATGTTAAAAACAACCTGGTGAGGAGTGAAGTAAATGGCAATATGTATGCTGACATTAAATTTTTTAAAGATCTGACACTGCACTCCGAACTTGATGGTGATTTCAACTGGGCAAACGGTCAAACTTTTAACCCAACTTACTCATACGGTGCAGCCGGCGTAACCAACATCAATGAAACGTTTCATAATGATAACGCTACGCTAAACCGGCAAATTACAAACAGCACCTATTGGAGTTGGAAAGAGTATTTTAACTATGCGCATACATGGGGAAAACATGATGTGACCGCATTGGCAGGCCGTGAAGTTTGGGAATCAAACTACAACTATGTGCCGCTATCGGGTTCAGGTTTCCCTGCCGGAAACAATGTACAAAGTATAGCGCTGGCCAACGCTGTTGGAGCTACTATCGGTGAAGGCATTGGAACCCAGGTAATGCAATCATACATTGGCCGTATCATTTATACATATGACAATAAGTATAGTATTACAGCCAATATACGTAGTGACCAAAGCTCGAATTTCAACCCAAGTCCAAATAAACAAATAGGATACTTCCCGGGTGTTGCAGTATCCTGGAGGCTGTCTGAAGAGCCATTTATGGCACCATTAAAATCAGTGGCTGATAACATCAAGATCAGGTTAGGCTACGGAACCACCGGTAACTCCAACGTTCCGCAATATGTATATGGTGCATCGCTTAAAGGTGTAGCAACAGCGTTTGGTACAGGATTTATTATCAATAATGTGGCTAACCCTAACTTAACCTGGCAAACTACCATTCAAAAGAACCTTGGGATAGACCTGACACTGATCAACCGCATTGATGTAACTTTTGATGCTTACGATAAAACAGCTAAAAACTTCCTGTTCCAGCAGCCATTGCCATATTTCCTTTTAGGTGGCCCTAATGAGTACGGCGATAATCCCGCCGGTATTGCTCCACCTTATGTAAACGCAGGAAATATTGACAATAAAGGTTTTGAATTTACCATCAACAGCAGGAATATTCAGGGCAAGGATTTTAAATGGAGCACAACCTTAACGTTCTCTCATTATAAAAATACAGTGACCTCTTTGAACGGCGTTCCGGCTATTAAAGAGTCTGTTGGTACCTCATATGTTAGCTTGCCGGCCACGCAAACAATTGTTGGCCAGCCTATCGGCGAATTTTATGGCTACAAGGTGCAGGATGTAATAAAAACACAGGCACAATTGCAGTACCTGGCTACACATCCGCAGAATGTTACCGGTACCTCGCCGCAAGTGGTGAGCAGCGCACAGGGAAATACCTTTTGGCTGGGCGACCTGCAATATTAAGATACCAACCATGATGGTAAAGTTGACGCAAACGACCAGGTGCCACTTGGCAGCCCGAACCCTGATTTTACTTACGGTTTCACCAACAATTT
>JBQCEA010000286.1:0-2472 GCA_051960695.1 Mucilaginibacter sp.
CCTTATAAAAAATCGGCACGTATTGTGGGTGAGGTCTTGGGTAAATATCACCCTCATGGCGATACATCAGTATATGATGCTATG
The DNA here is from genome assembly GCA_051960695.1 of Mucilaginibacter sp. GTDB lineage: Bacteria > Bacteroidota > Bacteroidia > Sphingobacteriales > Sphingobacteriaceae > Mucilaginibacter. The sequence goes on from JBQCEA010000286.1 coordinate 85, forward strand.
GTACGTATGGCGCAGGAGTGGAGCTTGCGCTACCCGTTTGTAGAAGGTCAAGGTAACTACGGATCAATTGACGGCGACCAACCTGCGGCAATGCGTTATACAGAGGCAAGGCTGCAAAAAATAGCTGAAGAGATGCTGGCCGATATCAATAAAGATACGATTGATTATCAGCTCAACTTTGATGACTCGCTGGAGGAGCCCACAGTTTTACCATCCAAAATACCTAACCTGCTGGTAAACGGCGCTTCGGGTATTGCGGTAGGTATGGCTACCAACATGGCGCCACACAATCTTACTGAAGTTATAGATGCTACACTTGCATTGATAGATAACCGCAGTATTGAGGTTGCAGAGCTAATGAAATATGTGAAAGGCCCAGACTTCCCGACTGGCGGTATCATTTATGGTGTTGATGGTGTACGTGAAGCACTGGAAACAGGCCGGGGCAGGGTAGTAATGCGTGCAAGGGCCGAAATAGAAACTTTCGGTAATGACCGTGAGCGAATTATTGTTACCGAAGTACCTTACCAGGTAAACAAGTCGCAGATGATCGAACGTACTGCCGAACTTGTTGAGGAAAAGAAAATAGAAGGTATTTCAGCCATTCGCGACGAATCTAACCGTGAAGGTATCCGCGTTGTGTATGAAATAAAACGTGATGCCAACGCTTCTATCGTACTGAATAATCTTTATAAATACACGGCGCTGCAAACATCTTTCAGCGTAAATAATATAGCCTTGGTACATGGCAGGCCAATGTTGCTTAACCTGCGCGATCTGATACATTACTTTGTTGAGCATCGCCACGAAGTAGTTATCCGCCGCACTAAATTTGAACTGGCAGAAGCTGAAAAACGCGCCCATATATTGGAAGGCTTACTGATCGCATTAGATCATTTGGACGAAGTGATCCAGCTTATCCGCAGCTCAAATACACCTGAAGAGGCACGTGATGGACTGATGGAGCGCTTTGGATTATCAGAGATCCAGGCCCGCGCTATTCTCGACATGACATTGAGAAGGCTCACCGGACTGGAACGCGATAAGATCAAAGATGAATACGCTGAGCTGATGAAACAGATCGAGTATTTAAGATCGGTTTTGGCTGATGAAGGCCTGCGTATGCAGATCATCAAAGATGAACTGACTGAGATCCGTGAGAAATACGGCGATGAACGTAAAACAGAAGTGGTTTATTCATCTGCAGAAATGCAAACCGAGGACTTCATTGAGGATGAGGATGTTGTGATCACCATTTCGCATGAAGGTTACATCAAGCGTACTCCGCTCACAGAATACCGCAGACAGGGCAGAGGCGGCAAAGGAGCTTTAGGCAGCAACAGCCGCGACGAAGACTTTATCGAGCACCTGCTGGTTGCATCCAACCACAACTATATGTTGTTCTTCACAGAAGCAGGACGTTGTTTCTGGCTGAGGGTATTTGAAATTCCGGAAGGAACACGTACTTCAAAAGGACGTGCCATCCAGAATATCATCAATATTCCTAAGGAAGAAAAGATAAAAGCTTACATTAAACTGGTAAGCCTGAAGGATAAAGAATACCTGGAGAATAACTTTATCATTATGTGTACCCAAAAAGGTACTATTAAAAAGACCTCGCTCGAAGCCTACTCACGTCCGCGTGCTAATGGCATCAACGCTATCAATATCAACGAGGGTGATACCTTACTGGAAGCAAACTTAACCAGCGGCAGCAGCGAAATTGTGATGGCATTAAAATCGGGTAGGGCTATTCGCTTTAACGAATCCACTGTAAGGCCGATGGGCCGTACGGCAACCGGTGTTCGTGGTATAAGTCTGGAAGATGAAAGTGACGAGGTAGTTGGCATGATCAGCATCGATAACCCTGAAACCACTGTACTGGTTGTATCCGAAAAGGGTTACGGTAAACGTACTGATATTGACGACTATCGTGTAACCAATCGTGGCGGCAAGGGTGTTAAAACGCTGAACATAACTGATAAAACCGGCAAACTTGTTGCCATAAAAGGTGTTACTGATAAGGAAGACCTGATGATCATCAACAAGTCAGGTATTGTTATACGTATAGCAGTAAGCGAACTGCGCACCATGGGACGTGCAACACAAGGAGTACGTCTGATCACTTTGAAGGATAATGATGAAATTGCATCAGTAGCTAAAATTGAGCACGATGACTCGGAAGAGGAATTGAATGAAGGCACTGAGAACAATGAAACCCCGGGAACGGAGCCTTCAAACGGTGAAGAAACAGAATAAAAAATATGGCAGGCCGTAAAGTATCATTACTATTATTGGTATTTCTTTTTGCTGCATCAGGTACTTTCGCGCAATCGGAGGTATTTAAGAATGTGGTCAATAACCTGGCTTTTTACAAGCAGAAAAAAG
>JBQCEA010000287.1:0-4514 GCA_051960695.1 Mucilaginibacter sp.
CTTGATGTTAACAAAGTACCCCATGACAGCTTATGCAGTACCGGCAACGACTTACAATACAAGCCAATACCTATAAGTACAACTAACGAAACAGATGCCAGTGTAAATACCAGCATCAGTTTAGAATATATTTTATCTTTTAATAGTCGGATTTGCATTAGGTTGATTAGGTTAGATTAAGTTGATTGAGTTGATTGGTTACAACAGGAAAACTTAATCAACCCATTCAACCGCTTAACTCAATCAACTTCACAATCAATTCACTTTCTTTAACTCTTCGGCTATCTTTTGTTTGGATAATTTGATATAGCCATTCTCATCAATATACTTCTGACCATCGGTCAAAACATATTTAACAAACTCTATTAATTCAGGCTTCCTGGGTTTGCCCTTGAATAGAAATCCAAGATTACGTGCTGGAGGTGACGGGTATTTTCCTGAGCCGATGGCTTCAGTCAGCTCATCTATTGTTCCATAGAAATTTTCGTCCGCATCAATTTTGCCATTACCGTTAATATCTATTGGCAACGCATGCACACCGGCCACCTGTTTCCTTGTCTTCAGATCATACAGGTAAGCCAGGTTATTAAAACCAATGCCAGTTACATCCTTCTTTACAGCTTGCGCTAAACCTGGGTCACCATAAACACCTACACCAAGCAGGTCTTCCTGTTTCTTATTGAAGTATTTGGCCCATGTTTCTGCTGCACCGGCAGCATCCGAACGGGTATAAATGTGTATTGGTACTGACACTTTACCCCCAAGCTGGTTCCAGTTTTTTATGCTGCCCGAAACAAACACATCGGCAAATTGGTTGCGTTTTACTCCCTTGGCTAACAAAGCCGCAGCGTTGGGATTAGCTGTGTTAAAAGTAGGTACTACTGCGTCTTTAGTAACATAGATGGTATAAGCTCCTTTTTTCGTTTCTTCAGGACTTATATCGCGCGACGCCAGGCCAATATCAACCAATCCCGAAAGTGCATCAGTAATTCCTTTACCCGCCCCGCCTGCTGAGATATTGAAAACAACATTCGGGTGCAGCTTTTTAAACTCCTGTGCCCATTTTACTGTGATAGGATAGAGGGCAAAAGCGCCCGATATATTAATGGTGCCTTTAAGGTCGTCTGGCGCTGGTTGCGGTTTATTCTTCTTAAAGGAAGAGAATATAAACACAATACCTGTTACGACGAGAATAAAGGCTATGGTCTTTGTTTTAAAGATAGTTTTCATATATAAGAAGAATTAGAATGTGAGTTGCAGCTGAGTTTCTATGATGTTGTTTTTGGTCTGAGGGTTGACAGGCTCATGCTTATCGATATAATTGATCGCCAGTTTGGCCCAGCTATTAAAGAAGTAATTTACTGCATAGTAATAGTAATTGGTACGCACATTGGTTGAGGCCTCGTTAGGGTCATAAGTATCGTATCTTGCAGCTAACTGCAGATGTTTGGGAATTACAAAATAGGATGCCTGGCCATACCAGCCATTTCTTTGTATTATGCCATCTGTACCATGATCATACTCGGCCTGCAAGCCTAAACCGCCTATAGTATACCGGGCGTCAAACCCATACCTGTTGCGTGTTTGATTTTTAGCGGGGCTACCATAGAAGCCTACACCTCTGTAAATATCGCCTGATACAACAAGGTTTTGAATAGGGTGAATACCCAGGCGGCCTGCAATGTCTTTATGATTATTATTATCTGCTGTTACGTCATATCCGGCGCCATTGTAAACACCCAGCGTGTAGTCAAAAAGGTTTTGACCGTTTACTTTGGCAAAATTGCCGCTGATCCAAACGCCTATATCACGACCGTTCTGATTGCCTATAACATCACCAGATCTTCCGGATAAGGCATTTACTACCTGCGTACGGTCAATGAACTCAAGCTGACTATCAGAAATTAGACTTTCAAGTGAAAAAGGGATTTTATATTGCCCGGCCGATACCTTGAAGAAATCGGCTATTTTGTATGTAGTATATGCATCAAGCAGCTTGGTAGTGCCAGCAAATTCGGTATAAACTTCATAATTCCAGTTGTCATTGATGTCGCCTTTTACATCAAGCCTGGCGCGATGAAGGCTAAATGAGTTGATGCCACTTGTGCCCTGGTAACCTGCATATTCCGACTGTATCAGACCGCTTAACTGTAATGCCCTGCTACCGATGAATATACCATGCTGGTTCTTTTTTTCATTGTCTAATTGCTGCTGCTTTTTTACAGCTTGTTCCGACCGTATGGAGTCTGCTTCCTGTTGAGTAATGATATTTTTCTTGATGAGTACATTTAAGAGGTCGTCATTTTGTTGGGCTTTTGCCGCTATGGCAGTAATGAAGAATGCTGTGATAAGAAGTAGAATTTTTGAGTAGTTATGGCTCATTTGTCAGGGTTTAAGTTAAAATTTAAGGTCTTATTAATTCTATTAAATCTATATAATCTACTGATTTAGTAGTGTAAAAGTAAACAGTTAAATTGATGTTGTCAAGAAATATTTGAAAAAAGTCTATAAGGTTGGTAGACTTATTTATTAAATGGCTTCAAATGAATAGTATAGATAAATAAAAAAGCCTGCCGACAAGAGCGAAACGTTGTCAGCAGGTTTCAAAGAGAGGAGTTATTTTATAGATATGCCTTCTTTTATCTCGTCGTTGGCATTAGTAATAATAGTGGATCCGGGTTTAAGATCACCAAATACTTCAGTTGAATCATGGCTTGCCAGGCCTTCTTTAACATTCACATAACTGGTTTTATTGTCATTTACTGCTATTACATATTCCCGTTCAGTTGAGCGGACAATGGCGCTATTAGGTACCAGCAACGATTTAGCTCCTGATAACATAGGTATTTGGACCTCGGCGTACATACCAGGTTTTAGCATATCATGTTTATTAGCTACATCTATTTCAATAGCCTCTTGATGAAGAGTGCTTAAAGCATTAGCCGAGCGGCTGATCTTTGCTTTTTGAGGCTGTCCCGGCATTGCATTTAAAGTAAATATCACCGGCTTCGAAAGGTCAACCTTATCTACATAATCTTCAGGTATATAAACCACAAGGCGCAGTTTACTTACGTCCTGCAATACCAGCATCGGCAGATCGGAAGTCTTACCCGGTGAAACTAAAGTTCCCGGCGAAATATTACGCTGCGTGATCATGCCATCAAACGGAGCATATATTTTTAGGTAACTTGCCATAGTACGTACGGATTCTACATTCGAGCGTTCAGCATTGGTAAGCGCCTGGTCTGCTTTCATCTTTGCCATCGCATTGTCTATATCCAATTGCGATACTGAGCCAGGTTCCTTTGCGGCTTCGGTTAAACGCTCGTATTTTTCTTTGCTGGCTACAGCATTTTCCTGTGCCTGCAAGTAACGCGAATTAGCTGCTTGCAGTTGCGCATCCATTTCAGGTGCTTCCAGAACAACCAGCAATTGGCCTTTATGTACAACCGAGCCACGATCGACATACAACGTTTTTACAAATCCATTTACTTTCGGGAAAATGTTGACATCATAAAATGCCTGCAATTGTCCAGGAAGCCGTGCCTCGCCTGAGAGTGCTTTCTCAGTTACTGTACCGGTTTGATATGGATTAGCCTCTGGTTTTTTAGGATCAGTAAGATCAACGGGTTTGTGGTTACCCGAACAGGCAGCAAATGATACCGATATGGCTGCCAGCAATATTATTCTATGTTTCATTTTACTCATATTCGTTTAAAGTGATTGGTTCAGTTGTATTTTCCGGCATCAAAGCAGGAGAGTTATAAGTGGTTTTCTCCTGAACCCATGCAAATACCTGTGGTAGTATGAACAATGCTGCAAGCGTGGAAGCGAATAACCCGCCTATTACGGCACGGCCGAGCGGGGCACTTTGTTCACCGGCTTCACCCAAACCTGAAGCCATCGGGATCATACCGGCGATCATGGCCATACTGGTCATCAATATAGGTCTTAACCTGATGGATGCGCTTGTAATAGATGCTTTATTGGCGTCATGGTATTCAAGACGTAATTTTTCGGCATTGGTTACGATCAATATCGCATTCGCCACGGATACCCCTGTTGACATGATCATACCCATATATGATTGCAGATTGAGCGTTGCACCCGTGCATAATAGGGCTATCAGCGAGCCCAGGATCACGGCCGGCACTGTGGATAATACAGATAATGCTACCTTGAATGATTGATAATTAGCTGCTAACAGCAGGAAGATAACCAGGATGGCAAACATTAAACCGTTTTGCAGGCTGCTTAAGGTTTCAGTCAACAAGCCAGACATACCGCCTAAGGTTGTTTTTAGTCCTTTTGGCGGGGTGCCAATAGAGTTAACTGCTTTTTGTACATCGGATGTGGCTTTACCGAGGTCCATTTTATAAATGTTGGCACTTACGGAAAGATAGCGTCGCGGACCAACGCGGTCATATTCGCCCGGCGAGTAAATAGTTTTGAAGGTGGCCACATCACCCAAAACCGGGCTGCTTTTACCTTGTATCAATGGGATCTCTTTAAGC
>JBQCEA010000288.1:0-3396 GCA_051960695.1 Mucilaginibacter sp.
CTGATAAATACCCTCCTGCGAAGGTTTATTATAGTATGGGCTTGCCGAAAGAATGGCATCATAGCCGGTAGTGTCAAAATGTTTTATATTCTCAACAACCTCGTGTGTGTTATTACCAGCAATGCCAGCTACAAGTGGTAAACGGCCTTTATTCACTTCGGCAGTAAATGCAAATACCTTCTTCTTCTCATCCTTATTCAATGTGGCGCTTTCGCCGGTTGTACCCAGTGAAACGAGGTATTCTACCCCACCGTCTATCAAATAATTAATGAGGTTGCTCAAAGCGGGGTAATCTACCTGTCCGTCAATGCCGAAAGGTGTTACCATCGCTACCCCTGTGCCGTAAAATCTTTCCATGGTTATTTTTAAAGGATGTAAAGATAATAATTTGTTCTTTCAGTGCAGAAAATAGCCCGAGGCAAATTACCCGGCGGGTAACAAAATCAATACACTTTCCCGAAAGTTAAATTGAATTTGATCTTTTTTCTATAATTTTAGTTATTCCCAACTTATAAACCACTTATTATGAAAAAAGACCTACTTCCTAATGGAGATGGGCTGCCAGCTTCTGAGAATGACGGAGCAGCCGAAGTTCCTTCAAGCAATTCCTCAAACATTGATCGCCGGAAATTTGTAAAAATGGCTGCCACAGGCGCTTTGGCCTTCAGTATTGTTCCGAGGTATGTGCTCGGCGGAAAAGGATTTATTGCCCCTAGTGATAAAGTAACCCTTGCCTATGTTGGCTGCGGTACGCAAGGTTTCAGAGAGTTGCTGCCAATGCTGGCAGTGCCGGAAATTCAGGTTGTGGCGGTTTGCGACCCGAATAAAAATGCCATAGGTTACAGAGATTGGTCGCCAAACGGATTGAAAAGTGAGATCAGGAATGCCATCGGAAAGCCCGATTGGAATCCCGGCGGCGACAATTTAATTCCCGGGGGAAGAGATAACGGTAAGGACATAGTTGACAGTTACTACTCCAATAAACGTGGAGGCGATAATTTTAAAGGCTGTACTGCATACGAAGATTACCGCGAACTGCTGGAAAAAGAAAAGGACCTGGATGCAGTAAAGATCATGACACCCGATCACCTTCACGGCCTGTTTGCCATAGCTGCACTGAAAAGGAACAAACATGTGTTAATGCATAAGCCGGTTTCGAACCGCTTGCTGGAAGGTAAGGCGGTGATAGAACTGGCCCGTTCAAAGCCTAATCTTACCACGCACCTGGTACCATGGGACTCAAATGGATCGATGGACCAGGTAATGGAGTGGATCAATGATGGCAAAATAGGAAAATTGAAAGAGCTGCATAACTGGACTAACCGCCCGGTATGGCCGCAATACCCTGTCTTGCCAAAAGGTGATGAAACGATACCTGATGGCCTGAACTGGGATATATGGCTGGGCCCTGAGGCTGACAGGCCATACTCATCCGAATATACTAATATGGTATTCCGTGGCTGGTATGATTTCGGCGGCGGATCAATGGCTGACATGGGCCACTATAGCCTTTGGACTCCGTTTAATGCTTTGCAACTGACTTCGCCTGAAGTGATCGAACCTAACCTTACCCATTTTGTAACCATGAATGGCGTGGTGCCTAGCCAGGTACATAATAATTTCTCGTTCCCGATGGGTTGCTCGGTACGCTTTAAATATCCGGAGAATGGTAAACGCCCGGCGATGGACCTGATCTGGTACGATGGCGGTATGCGCCCGGCGCTGCCTGATGAATTGATCGCCAATAACGAGGAACTGCCAGCCGAAGGAATGATGTTTGTAGGCGAAAAAGGCAAAATACTTGCAGGCTTTAATATTCAAAATCCACGATTGTTCTCGAAAAAGAAGAAGCCAGTATCAGCGCCCACACCAGTCAATAATCAGTATGAAAATAGCAGAATGATCGATGCATTAACCCTGTTTGCTAAAAACTGCAAAGCCGGTACGCAATATCCTGGCAGCTTCCCTGAAGCTGAGGCGCTTACTGAAGCTGTCAATTTCTATTCGGCTTCGTTAAGGACCGGACACTTGCTGAAATATGATGCAGCAAGCAAGCAGATCACGAATATCCCCGATGCAAATAGATATCTGAAACGTGATTACCGTAAAGGCTGGGATCCTGCAACGATATAAAATTCACAGCCTCACCTAAATCCTCTCCGAAAGGAGAGGACTTTAAATAGATTATCGGCCCTCTCCCTTCCGAGGGACTCATTCAGAGGAAAGGATGGGGATGAGGCTAATGATAAATTCAACTTATAGACAAGTTTAATGGACAGAAGAAAATTTATTGGCACAGCCGCCGCAGGGTCGGCCGCTGTGTTTTTGATGCCCGGGTTACTAAAGGCAGATTCACTACTAAAATATAAGCACCCGATAGGGTTTCAAACATTTCCGATAAGGGATATGGTGGCTAAAGATTTTGCCGGAACCATGAAGACAATGGCTGGCATGGGTTATCAGTATACCGAAATGTGTTATCCGAAAGGTTATGCGGGTGCGGGTTTTGCCCCTTTGGTGAATGTAAAAGCTTCCGATTTGAAAAAGATGATAGAAGACGCCGGGATGACTTGCCCAAGCTGCCACTTCGGGATGGAAAATCTGAAGAATAATTTCGGTGAGTGTATGGAATTTGCCCATGGATTGGGCTTAACTCAGGTGGTTACTCCCGGATTAGAGACACCGGGTAAAACTATTGATGACTATAAACAGGCCTGCGGCGATCTGAACAAAATCGCCGGTCAGATCAAGGCAGAAGGTATGGCTACTGGATTGCATAATCATGAAGGTGAGTTCAAGATGCTTGACGGTCAACTGATCTATGATGCAATTTTAGGAGCGTTAGATGGCAGCCTTGTTAAAATGCAATTTCAGACGGAAGTGATCAAATTGGGTTACAAAGCATCTGATTATTTTAAGAAATATCCCGGCAGATTCATTTCTTCGCACCTATCAGATTGGACGGCGGATAAAAAAGAGGTGCCGATAGGGCAGGGTATTATCGATTGGAAGGAGTTCTTTGCCGCTGCTAAAACAGGTGGTGTTAAGAATTTCTTTGTCGAGATGAACTTTGACACCTATAAAGACAGCGCAACTTATATTCATGGGTTGTTGGGGTAAGGAGACGTGAAAAGCTAAAAGCTTAAGGGATAAAGGTTAACTATTTCAGTGGAAGAATCAAGAGTGTCATGCTGTCCGCAGGGCTTTTTTGGAGAGGCCGAGCCTGTCCTGAGTTCATCGAAGGAAGCATGTGGGTAGGCCAACGCATACACTTCGACGGAGCTCAGTGTGACACCCTTTTTATACTGTTGCTAAGGTTGTCATGCTAAGGCACTCGAAGCATGGTGGACAGGCCAACGCACACACTTCGACGGAGCTCAGTGTGACACCCTTTTT
>JBQCEA010000289.1:0-4579 GCA_051960695.1 Mucilaginibacter sp.
TCTACCTTTTAATTTGTTATATCAATTTACCCTCAATAAAGTACATATACTTATTGGGCGTTGTGGTAGGCGTTGGTTTACTGACGAAGTACACAATGGCTTTTTTTGCTGCTTCGCTGGTCATTAGCTTATTGGTTACTCCGCAGCGTAAAATATTGTGGAACAAACATGTTTTTGTTGCTATACTTATTACATTAGTCATATTTCTGCCAAATATAATCTGGCAGATCCATCATCATTTACCGGTAGTAACGCACATGAAGACATTACGTGCTACCCAACTGGACTACATTAAACCATCGGATTTTATCAAAGAAGAATTACTTGTCAATGGCATTGCCTTATTAATATGGTTGCCAGGGCTTATATCACTATTGTTCTTTGCTAAAATGCGTCAATACCGGTTTATGGCTTTTGCTTTTATTCTGACATTCATCTTTTTGCTGGAAATGAGTGGAAAAAGCTATTATTTGTTTGGTGCCTTTCCAATGCTTTTTGCTGCAGGCGGATGCTGTTTCGAGCAACTACTAAAACCGAAATATGCCATCTGGCGAACAGTTGTACTGTTACTCGTAACCGTTCCTAATCTCATTTTACTTCCATTAACGTTGCCATTACTTTCGTTAGATCAAACCCAGCAGGTATTTAAATCCTTACATATCGCCCCCAAATGGGAAGACCAAAAAAATCATCCACTATCGCAGGATTATGCCGATATGCTGGGTTGGGACGAATTGGGTGAAAAAGTAATCAAAGCTTATCATAACTTAACTCCTGAACAGCAAAAGCATACTCAGATATATGCCGATAATTATGGTGAAGCAGGAGCCATATATCATTATGGAAAAGCTTATCATTTACCAGAAGTTGCCAGCCTCAACAGTAGTTTTACGCTTTGGGCACCGGACAGCTTAAATGCGCCCTATATCATTTATGTAGATGAGCAGGGTGGCGGCAACGTAGAAAAGCGCCTGGCTCCTTTCATAGAAAAGTATGTCAAACTTGGTGAAATACAATCGCCTTATGCACGCGAAAAAGGGACCGCTATTTTCTTGCTGATCAATTCTAAACCGCAATTGAATGCAATTTATCAAAAGGAACTTGCGCAAAAACGGCTTGAATGAATATTTAAATTAGCTTATTATTGCATATGCGTGGACTAAAGACTGTCATCTTTCTTCTTATTTCCAACACTTTTATGACGTTCGCCTGGTACGGGCACTTAAAATTCAAAGAATTTTCATGGGGCAAAAACCTTGGACTGTTTTCTATCATACTCATTAGCTGGGGCATGGCTTTTTTTGAATACTTATTCCAGGTACCTGCGAACCGCGCCGGCTCTGAAGAAACCGGTGGCCCCTTTAGCCTTGTTCAGCTTAAAACCATACAGGAGGCCGTGACGCTTACCGTGTTTATCATCTTTACCACTATATTTTTCAAAAACGAAAAACTGGCCTGGAACCATTTCGTTGGTTTCTGTCTTATTATCCTGGCAGTTTTTGTGATATTTAAGAAATGGTAAAAAACTTAAGGCTTAAAGCTAAAGGCATAAGCTTTTATCTTTCGGCTTTAAGCCGATATGGCGTTGATAATATCATATTGGGTAATAATTTCGATCTTACCTTTATCATCTTCAACCAATACCGCGATATTATCTTTATTGATCATCGATGATATCTTATCGATAGACGTATTCAGATCAACAAATGGGAATGGTGCGGTAGTAATAGTTTGCACAGGAGAAGACTTTAATGATGGATTTTCGAGCAGAGAATCTAAAATGTCACTTTCTGTCACTTTGCCGACCACCATTCCTTTTTGAGTAACGGGTATCTGAGATATATTGAGTGATTTAATGACATTAATAGCTTCCAACACGGACTTTTCGCAATCAATGGTTATGATTTCCTGCTTCTCTTTTGTTTTCAGAATATCCCTTGCCGTAAGCTTCTCATCCTTCAGGAAACCGCGTTCGCGCAACCAGTCTTCATTATACATTTTCGCCATATAACGCGAACCATGGTCTGGAAAAATGATCACTACTACATCACCCTCTTTAAACCTGCTCTTCATTTGCAGAACGCCCGCAACAGCAGAACCTGTAGAATTTCCGGCGAATATTCCTTCTTTCAAGGCTACCTCACGGGTCATTAGGGCGGCATCTTTATCAGTTACCTTTTCAAAATGATCGATCAGGTTAAAATCAACATTTTGGGGCAGAAAATCTTCGCCTATACCTTCGGTGATGTATGGGTATATTTCATTCTTATCAAAAACGCCTGTTTCCTTATACTTCTTAAAAACCGATCCGTATGTATCAATACCTAATATCTGGATGGCAGGATTTTTCTCTTTCAGATACTTGGCGATTCCCGAGATAGTGCCACCGGTACCCACGCCGGCAACCAGGTGTGTTATTTTCCCTTCGGTTTGTTCCCAAATTTCCGGACCCGTTGTTTCATAATGTGCCTGCGTGTTGGACAGGTTATCATACTGATTTGGCTTCCAAGAATTTGGCGTTTCGCGTTCCAGTCGTGATGAAACGGAATAATAAGACCGGGGGTCATCTGGTTCAACATTCGTAGGACAAACGATCACCTCAGCTCCAAACGCTCGCAAAGCATCAAATTTCTCTTTTGATTGCTTATCCGTGCTGGTAAAAATACATTTATAACCTTTTATAACAGCTGCGATAGCCAGACCCATCCCGGTATTGCCGGATGTGCCTTCTATAATAGTGCCACCCGGTTTCAATAAGCCATTTTTCTCAGCGTCTTCGATCATTTTGATAGCCATGCGGTCCTTGATCGAATTGCCCGGATTAAAGGTTTCCATCTTAGCTAAAACCGTAGCCGGTATATCTTTTACGATCTTGTTAAGCTTTACAAGCGGCGTATTGCCTATTGTTTCGAGTATATTGTTGTGCCACATGGTTTTACAAATTTAGTGGATTAAGTTGATCAAGTTAAGTGGTTGATTGGGTTTTTAGAGTTTGAAAAAAAGATATCGCCTCAACTTAATCGACTTAACCCTGAAAACTCAATCAACTTTAATTAAAATTTAAGATGCTTAACTGTCAACCCGTTATTGATCAACTGTTTCAGCGATTCAATGCCTACCCGCAGATGCGTTTCCACATATTGTTCGGTAACTGATGAGTCGCTCTCTGCTGTTTTTACGCCTTCCGGTATCATCGGCTGATCGGATACCAGCAACAATGCACCAGCTGGTATTTTATTGGCGAAACCGGTAGTAAAGATGGTTGCCGTTTCCATATCAATGGCCATGGCACGCAGTTTTTTCAGATACTTTTTAAACTCTTTATCGTGCTCCCATACCCGGCGGTTGGTAGTATAGCAAGTGCCTGTCCAATAATCGCGGCCAAAATCACGTATCGTAGTTGAAATAGCCTTTTGAAGCGCGAAAGAAGGTAGTGCCGGAACTTCGGCAGGCATATAATCGTCAGACGTTCCTTCGCCCCGTATAGCAGCTATAGGTAATATCAGGTCGCCTACGCTGTTCTTCTTTTTCAATCCCCCGCATTTACCCAAAAATATTACAGCTTTTGGTTTAATAGCGGTAAGCAGGTCCATAATTGTTGCTGCCATTGAGCTTCCCATACCAAAATTTATAATTGTTATCCCGTCAGCAGAAACACTCTGCATGGGCTTATCAACACCCAAAATAGGTGCATTAACATTCCAAAGGGAAAAAAGTTCAAGGTATTTCGAGAAGTTAGTGAGAATAATGTATTCTCCAAACTCGTTCAATGGTCGGCCTGTATACCGGGGCAGCCAGTTGGCTACAATTGAAGCTTTGGTTTTAAGGCCGGCTTTTATCGGTGTATGTGTTTCAGGCGCTGATGGCGCCACTAATTCTGGTTTAATGTTTTTTTCTTCGTTCATATTGCCTCAGCTAAATCCTCTCCAAAGGAGAAGATTTTAATTTGGATTTATTAGTCTCCCCCTTCAGGGGGAGGGGGGATACAACAAACCCCGGCGTTTCACCAGGGCTTGCTAAACAAATATATGTTTTAAAGCTTCTCTTTAATATTAAGCGACTTTTAACTTTTTAAGATCAGATTTTTCAAATTTATCCAATGCATAATCCAAAGTCACGTTCAGACGCTTGACGTCCTTTTTAGAAGGAAACTCAAACATGGCATCGATCATAATCGCTTCGCAGATCGAACGAAGCCCCCTTGCGCCAAGTTTAAACTCCATTGCCTTGTCAACAATAAAATCGAGCACATCATTATCAAACTCCAGCTTTACGCCTTCATACTCAAACAATTTTTTATACTGTTTCAGCAATGAGTTTTTAGGTTCGGTTAATATATTATGCAAAGCATCTCTATCGAGCGGGTTCAGATAAGTAAGCACAGGCAAACGACCGATCAATTCGGGTATTAACCCAAATGATTTCAAATCCTGCGGAGTAATGTACTTATACAGATTTTTCAGGTCGACCTCAGCATCATTATTTTTGAACTTATAGCCTACTGTCTGTGTACGCAATCTGTTGGCTATCTTCTTTTCGATTCCATCAAATGCACCACCGCAGATAAACAGGATATTGT
>JBQCEA010000290.1:0-2281 GCA_051960695.1 Mucilaginibacter sp.
GATACGCTGTGGCTTTGCTAAAAGTGGTACTCTTTAGCATCACAACCGATATGGTTACCAGTGCTACAAAGCCTAAAAAATAACTCACATTAAAGGCCGTACCCTGCCAGTTAGCATACGCCGCTTGTGCGGCCGCCCAATATATTATTCGTTCCATATCACTTTTTGCCGCCGTATATTGATTGCTTAAACTTAGCATTTCAAAAGCAGCCGTTGAGGCAAAATAAGCGGCTGTGCCTACTAACTGAAAAGCAAGTGCAAGACTAGCCAGTGACCGGTTCGTTTTTCTTAAAGCTGCCCAAAGGGCTAAAAAAATCAACAACAGCAGTATATAATCTGCTGTTAACAGCAAGTCCATATCCAATAAACCAACTAATTTATTTCTTTGAAACAAGGCAAACCAATCCATTACATTATCAGGGGGGAGGCCACAGCGCAAAAATGGTTCCCTGAATGGGAATAAAAACACTTACCATCATAGCAGCAATGGCGGCCATTTGATAAAGGCTGCTCCATTGCCTGTTCGTTACAGAAGCACTTATATCCTTAAGCATATCATGCGTTTTTAATAGGCTTGTTCCAAAGTGGTACGTGCCGGTAAAGATGCAGCAGCCTCTTCCTTCACCCCTAACTTTTCCTTAAAAAAGAGGGTTAACAACAGCAGCGAGCCGGGGCAGGTGATAACCCACGGCAACCCGATTAATAATAAAGCCGTGGAGAAAACCGGATAGAAATATACCGTGGCAATAACCGGAGTCATAAGGGCATTGGCAAGAAAAAATCCCCTCACCCATCGTTGCCATCCCCTTTTTTCAAACACCGGTACGGCCACTAAAGTAGCAATGCCCATACAGATGTATCCCAGGCCATCCACATCCCAAAAAAGAGAATGAGGTGTTTGGTCCAGCCCCCGAATCCCTTGTAAAGTACCTCGAAGTGTGGCAGGAATGACGGTGGCTAATTGCACCACATAATTCAATGTAACATAGATAACATACATCACTGAAAAAAGAAGCGCTGCATGGCTCCATATCCTTTTCTTATTTGGTGCGGTATAATGTAAGGAAAGCATGGACAGCATAAAAGGACCGGCAATACTAAGCGAAAATCCGTAAATGAGTATTGCATCCAGGGGAAAACGTAGTGCACCTGTTACCTGCAATAGCTGTGCAATGCTATACCCTGCTGCACCAATAAACGATAGTAAAGCTGAATAAAAGCCCAGTTTGGCAACAGCCGTATTCATGATAAACATTTTTTTATCAGGTAATAAGCATTTCTGCTTTTGGCTTTTAAAAGGAATATTCTAAAATGTCACCTGATAATCCTTAAGGCGTATCTTTTAAAATCAGCAATGGCAACTTAATGTCAAAACTGATATTACGGGTATGAACGGTGCCAAACAGGCGCTCAAATATAGTATGATGATGGGCTACCATCACCAGCAAATCGGCAGGATGACTACCGATATAACTCAGAAGCCCCTGCTCTACGTCCCTGTCTTCTATTTCCTCGTATTGATAGGGATACCGGGACAAATAACGCCTTACCTGAAGAGCTCCTGGCAATTCTGCAACGGCCATTTCTGCTCCTTTTCCCTGCACGTGTACTACACGTAAAGTCGCGTCAAACTGCTCCAGCAACGTAAATAAAATGCTCCAGCAGCTTACATCCGATATTTCATTGAAATCAGCCGCTACCACTACTTGTTTAATAGGGGCAAATACGGCTTCTTCGTGAATAACCAGCACCGGCGTTTGCGATTGGCGTATGGTAGCAATTACAGTACCTCCTAACCACTTACTTCTGCTCCCACCTTTCATACCCATCACAATAAGGTCGGCCTGTAGCTCATTTGCGGTATCAGTGATGATAGCTGCGGCAGGCCCCACTTTTGCTGCTCCGCTAATGGCTACGGCATACTTCTCTTTTAAGAAATTTACTTCCTTACTGACAAGCGCCTCATTCGCTTCCTGCAGTTCAGCTCCGGCCATCATCCACACCCCCGATACTTCAACGGCAGGCGTCGGCTCCATATATACATATAACAAATAAACCGCTGCATTAAATACACGGGCTAATGCAGCGGCATATTCACTCGCATTTCGGGAGGCAGGGGTAAAATCTACCGGAATAAGTATCCTTTTCATGTATATGATGGTTTAAAATCAAAAATCAATACCCAATAAAGTTGAATACTAAAAGTGTAAAGAAGAATGATAGAAATTGGTAATGATAGTGACAGCCGTCAGCATAAAAGAGGCTTTACCATTAATTCTTT
>JBQCEA010000291.1:0-3757 GCA_051960695.1 Mucilaginibacter sp.
AAAAGTATCAAAACCAATCTCAGCCAGTTCATTTACCAGCAGATCCTGCTGATAATCCTCAGCATCTGTAACCGTAAAGTTCAACTCGTAATAATTCATGACGCCGATTCGATTTCTTCCTGTTGAGGTTGCTGAACTTTCTTTTCACTCAACACATACAAAACTACAATATTCATTAACCAATATGCCACCTGCACACCTGCCATAAAAAGGCATAAACGGATAAGATGACGGGCACCCATTGTTCTATCCCACATGGGATAGGCCATGGCAACTGCAAAGCCCATACACAAAAGGCAAAGTATAATAAACGATATTATCTTCGTTCCTGCAGATTTGGGTATGAGCCTGTTCCAGATGGGAACGATGATCAGCAACTGGGTCAGTACTCCTACTACAAACAATAAAGGCAAAAAGTATTTGTAATAGGCCATAAAGCCCTGTAAGGTGCCGGCGCCTATTTCATCCAATTTTAAGGTAAAATAGTGCGGACTATACCTGATAGCGATGAAAAACGCCGCAAAACCAACTAAGGGGGGCAACAATATTTTAAACAGCTTCCTCATGGCAGATCAGACCTTACCAGTATTTTAATTAAAAGTCTTCACTATATCCAAAAAGTCACGCGACTTTAACGAAGCGCCGCCTATTAAGCCACCGTCAATATCAGGCTGGGCAAAAAGTTCGCTCGCATTTTTAGGGTTGCAGCTTCCTCCGTATAATATCGTCGTATTGTCGGCTACTTCCTGGCTATATTTAGCGGCTAATTCCTTACGGATGAAAGCATGCACTTCCTGCGCCTGCGCAGATGTTGCAGTAACACCTGTACCGATAGCCCAAACAGGTTCGTAAGCTAATACCAATTGGCCAAACTGGGTGGCATCCAAATGGAAAACGCCCTCTTCTAATTGCTTTTTGATCACGTCAAAATGCTGTTTTGCTTCGCGCTCCTGCAAGGTTTCTCCAATACAGAAAATTGGCTTTAAAGAGTTCTTAAGGGCAGTATCGACTTTTTTAGCAAGCAGTTCATTGGTCTCACCAAAATACTGACGGCGTTCTGAGTGGCCTAAGATCACATATTCGGCACCGGTTGAATGAACCATCTTCGCTGATACCTCGCCGGTATAAGCGCCGGATTCAGCCTGGTGAGCATTTTGCGCACCAACTGATATTTTGATGTACCCTTTTGCTAACTGTACCAGGCTATGCAGGTGAATGAACGGACTGCAAACCACTACCTGCTGTTTGCCGGTCACCTCATCATGCACCATATTGACAATCTCTGAAAATAAGGACAAACCTTCTTCATAATCGTTGTTCATTTTCCAGTTACCGGCTACAATTTTTTTTCTCATTTCTTAAGTTATATTTAGTTGTAAATTGTTGTATTGGTTGTATTGGTTATATTAGTTGACAAGTCTACTTTAACCAATAACCACTTTACTAATTAAAACAGCCTGAAAGGCTTGGTCAATTCAAATATTTCTTTTAATATATTCTGTTCCACTTCGTCGAAATTGCGGTTGTCCCTGCGTTCAAAAACCTTTTCCGTGGTTTCAAACATCTTCTTTAACGAGTAAGTTTCGAAACCCTGCGCTCCACCCCATGCAAAATCCGGAACATAATTACGCGGGAACCCGGCGCCGAATATATTTGCACCCACCCCTACTACCGTACCTGTATTAAACATAGTATTGATGGCGCATTTTGAATGGTCGGCCATGATCAGTCCACAAAATTGCAAACCGGTTTTACGGAAACGCTGACTGGTATAATCCCACAGCTTTACTTCAGCATAATTGTTTTTCAGGTTCGAGTTATTGGTATCAGCACCGATATTGCACCACTCCCCCAATACCGAATTGCCTAAAAATCCTTCATGTCCTTTGGATGAATAGCCCCATATCACGGCATTATTGATCTCGCCGCCAACCCGAGAGAATGGCCCAACAGTAGTAGCTCCGTATATTTTGGCACCCATTTTAACCTGCGAGTTATTGCACAAAGCAAATCCGCCACGAATATGGCAGCCTTCCCAAACATCGGTATTGGCTGCAAGGTAAATAGGCCCGTTTTTAGTATTAAAGGTTGAACACTCAGCAGTTGCACCTTCTTCGGCAAAGAAGTCATTACCAATGATCACATTCGTCGAGCTGATCTGTGAACTGGTGCGGCCTTTGGTTAACAACTGATAGTCCTTAGCAAGTTCAACCGCATTTTTACGGAATATATCTTCCGGATAAGTTATTATTTCAGGTGAGCCGTTGTATTCCGTCTCGCTATCAAAACTATTATTTGCATCAAAGCTCTTTGCATCGCTTTCACTGAGCTTTACGGCGAGCAGCTTCCCGTTTTGCTTTAGGGCCTCGCCTGTTTTAAGTTTATCTATAGCCTCCAGTAAATCCGCATCAGGACAAACAGAGCCATTAATAAATAAATTATCGGCTTCAATTTTTACCGGGAACTTTGTGCTTAAGTAATTTTGAGTGTGATAAGAAAAGTCGCTTTTGAGATGTTTGCCCCACTTTTCGGCGATGGTTAGTATACCGATCCGCAGGTCAGCCACAGGGCGCGTATATGTCAAAGGTAGCAGCGTTAGATGTGCCTTATCGTCAAATAAGATAATTGCCATGGCGCAAAAATAAAAAAAGTCCCCCGATGTACCGGGAGACCTTCAAATATTTTATCATTAATACCAGCTTATTTTTTGCTGTAGCGGGTACGGAATTTGTCAATACGTCCTGCAGTATCAACCAATTTCATCTTACCGGTGTAAAACGGATGCGATGTGTGAGAAATTTCCAATTTCACTAAAGGATATTCATTGCCATCTTCCCATTTAATAGTTTCACGGGTATCAATGCACGATTTTGTTAAAAAAGCATAGTCGTTAGACATGTCTTTGAAAACAACTAATCTATAAGTTTTGGGATGCAGATCTTTCTTCATTGCTAATTAATTCTTTATAAAAGAGGCGCAAATATACCATTTAAAATCAAAACATAAAAGCAAAAAACAAAAAAGGTTTTGATATTTCTGAAGGTTCAAAATTAAATCAAAAAATATTTTTAAAAAATATGTAACCCGCACTCATTTCGCACCGTAGAAATACGTGGTTAATAAATAAGAGATTAAATTTTTTAATTGGTTTGAAGAATGGTTAAACCCCCGGTAGTGAATGGCCGGGGGTTTTTTCTTTTACCCGTTCCAAACCCGGTTCTCCACCCTAATCCTCACCATAAGCATCACTGCATTCAGCGCTGAAAAAATAATAGCTGTATAATACAAATGAAACACGAGCGGAATAATGGCTATTTCGGCGATCACATCCATATAGTTAGGGTGCCTGAATAATTTGTACGGTCCTTTTTTAATAGCAATACTGCCGGGAATACGATATATCCGCGTATTCCAATACGATCCCAGTGAACTTAATGCCCAATACTTGAACATCAGTAATAATACAAATAGCAGCAGGAATAAATAACTGATCTGCTTATTGCCTGCTAAATAATATTCCGCGATCAGCGATAAAATAAACAGCGTATGTAAGGCAACAATGTAAGGATAATGTTCGCGGCCATATTCTATAGCGCCTCTTGACAATAACCACTTCTCATTTCTTTTAGAAATATACAATTCCACGCTGCGCTGGGTAATGAGAAAAGCTATAAAAACAATAAAATTCATACGCTTATTAGCCGGAACTTAGAAGTAATATTTGTTTTTAGTTGACCATTTCCAGCAAAACCATTTC
>JBQCEA010000292.1:0-2424 GCA_051960695.1 Mucilaginibacter sp.
TTACGCAGCCAGCGGCCTTCATAAATTTGGTGCCCAACCGCACTGCTTACCGTATTATATAAACCAGCCCATTTTACCGGGGTGATAAATTCTGTAAAAATGAAGCCATCCGGTGTTTTTACCAAATGCTTTCTGAATGTCCACCAACGATAATAGTATATTTTCTCAATAGCCGAATCCGGGCACTCGAACAACGGCACATTATCGCTCATCCATTTAACTGCCTGGGCATTGGGCACATAGTTCTTTATCGTTTCCGTATCAACTGCATTGAAGTAGTTTACATACGTCTTTAACTTATTGGTTGTAAGCAGGTGTTTTTGCTGGGCATCAACTAATTTGCAAGACAGTAAGGCTAAACCGGCTATTATGAATTTGGTGTATTTCATTTTCTTTATTATTCAATCTCGACCATTGCTTTTATCACGCCATTGGCAGGATTAAGCCAGTTTTCAAACTCACCTTTTACCTCATTAAAGCCTACGCGATGGGTTATATAAGTTCTGGCATCAACCAGGCCTTTCTTGATACAATCGATCACAAACTCAAAATCGGTACGGGTAGCATTACGGCTACTCATTAGTGTCGACTCGCGTTTATGAAACTCAGGGTGACTAAAGCTGAACGCCTCTTTTTGCAAACCGATCAGCACATACCTGCCGCCATGCGCCAGGTAATTAATACCACCATTAATAGCGCCTAAGTTGCCGGTAGCATCGATCACTACACTGGCCATATCGCCATTAGTGATCTCCCTTATCCTTTCAACTGCATTTTCCTGTGCGGGATTTACGGTATATTCTATACCCAGCTTGTCTTTACAAAACTGAAGTCTTGAAGCGCTTACATCTAATACAATCACCTTTCCACCAGCTATCCGCGCAAACTCAATAGTACCTAACCCTATCGGGCCTGCTCCCATTACCAATACAAATTCATCTGTCTTCACTCCTGCACGTCCTACGCCGTGCATACCAATGGCTAATGGTTCAACTAATGCCAGTTCATCAAAATCTAAGCCTTCACCATGCACCAGCGCTGCAGAAGGCACACGTAAATACTCAACCATGCCGCCATCAACATGCACACCGCATACTTTTATGTTAGTGCAACAATTAGGTTTACCGGTACGGCAAGCTATGCAGGTACCGCAATTAAAGTAAGGGATAAAGGTTACTTTCTCACCTGCAGCAAAACCCGGTGTATTATCAAACTCAACCAATTCGCCCGCCAACTCATGCCCTAATATCCGAGGATAAGTAAAATAAGGCTGCGTGCCGGTAAAGGCATGCAGGTCTGTTCCGCATATTCCTATACGCTTTATTTTGATGATCGCGGTATTGGGTTCAAGCTCCGGTTTTTCCTGAGATCCGTATTCAAATGATCCTGGTGTAGTGCACGTTAGTGTGTTCATGTTCTTATATGGTCGGTCAAATTCAACTATTGAATTTGTATTTGTCCTTCAAAGGTCGTTTTTAATATTTGCGGTGAAAAAGCGGTCATAAACTCTTCCGCTTTTCTCACCATTTGTTCTGATCCGATAAATATCGGCGAACGCTGGTGAAGCTCCTTTACTTCTATTTCTAATATCCGGCTATAACCGTCTGACGCTACACCACCGGCCTGCTCTATCAAAAAGGCCATGGGGTTACATTCATAAACCAACCGTAACTTTCCATTTATCGAGCTTGCTGTGCGCGGATATATAAATATGCCACCTTTTATTAAGTTACGATGCAGGTCGGCTGCCATTGAACCTGTATAACGTGAAGTATAGGGCCTGTTAGTATCCTTATCTTCTACCTGGCAATATTTAATATACTTTTTTACGCCATCGGGAAAATGGGTGTAGTACCCTTCATTTATGGAATAAATAGAACCCGTTTTGGGTATTTTCATGTTAGGATGCGACAAACAGAATTCGCCGATAGAAGGATCTAAGGTAAATCCGTTTACACCTTTACCTGTGGTAAATACCATCATAGTTGACGAGCCATAAATAATATAGCCGGCTGCAACTTGTTCTGTTCCGTTTTGCAAAACATCATCCAGCGTTACTTTGCCAGTAGTTTTACGCCTGTAAACTGAAAACACTGTACCTACGCCAACATTAACATCGATATTTGTTGATCCATCAAGCGGATCAATAGCCACAATAAACTTGGCGTTTTTAGAAATTTCAGAATCAATATAGATGTACTCGTCATTCTCTTCCGAAACAATGATACAGCATTCTCCGCCACTTTTCAGTGCTGAGATAAATTGTTCATTGGCATAAATATCCAGCTTTTTCTGGCATTCGCCCTGCACATTAATATGGTCGGTTTCACCCAATATATCTACCAATCCGGCCTTATTGATCTCGCGGTTAACAATTTTTGCAGCTATGCCCAGATCGCGCAGCAACCTCGACATTTCCCCCTT
>JBQCEA010000293.1:0-2173 GCA_051960695.1 Mucilaginibacter sp.
TAACCAATATTTACAAATAGCCTATTCCCCTATTGCGGCGCTTAACCGTACATATGCCCTGTCAAAAGCTAATGGAAAGCAGGAAGCCATTATTGAAGCTGAAAAGTTAAAATTGACTGATAACCAATTTTACTATGCTTTATTAGGTGAGCTTTATACCGGATTAGATTGCACTACAGCAAGTGCGAATTTTGAAAAAGCTTTATCTCTTGCAAAGACCACAGCGGATCAACATGTTATTCAAAAAAAGCTTAATAAGCTTTAATGCCATAATAAGAAGCAGGATTTTTTTATTTTTGGGCCGACAATTTTAACCGGAGAGATGTCAGAGCGGTTGAATGTGCCTGATTCGAAATCAGGTGTACTGTAAAAGGTACCGGGGGTTCGAATCCCTCTCTCTCCGCGAATCAATAATCAAAAGCTGGCTGTTGTTTACTGTAACGCCTATTCTTATGCCAATACCGATAAAAAGGGATATGTTGGGGTGCAATTACTGTTGATTTCCTAAATAAGTTTCTGTTTATCCTTTATTCCCTTCACTTCATAGAATTCATGTTGTATATTCTATCTCGCTGTATAAAGGACAGGATTCCCTACCTGCCCTGTTGCACAATTAGTGTCTTTTTAATTACTTTCGGTTCACAAGATTAGAATCTAACAACAGTTTACTTAAATGAGAGGCTTAATGATGGATTATCAGCTTACTATCCCCGCTATTTTGCGGAGGGCGGAAAGCTTGTATGGGAGCAAAAAGATCATCAGCCGGCTTCCCGATAAAAGCATCCATCATTATACTTACCTGGACTTTGCTATACGTGCAAAAAAGTTAGCTGTTGCCCTTCAGCTGTTCGGCGTTTCGCCTGGCGACCGAGTTGCCACGCTTAGCTGGAACCATTACCAGCATTTGGAGGCTTACTATGCGGTTCCTTGTATCGGTGCGGTTATCCATCCGCTTAATCTTCGTTTTAGCCCTGATGAATTGAGTTATATAGTTAACCATGCTGAAGACAAGATCATCATTGTTGACGAAGTGCTGTTGCCTTTGTTTGAAAAATTCAGATCTGCTATTGATGCTTCTGCTGTTATTGTCATCCCCCAAACGAATGAGCCGTTGCCTGGCGGATATTTAAACTATGAAGATTTAGTGATCAGCGGCGATGAAAGCTTATTTAACCCGTTTGACGGCGATGAGAATACTGCCGCTTTTATGTGCTATACTTCAGGCACTACCGGCAAGCCAAAAGGCATATTATATTCCCATCGTTCTATCGTATTGCATGCAATGGCATCATTATTAAGTACCCCGGAGGTAGGCATTATAGAACGCGACGTTGTGCTTCCTGTAGTTCCCATGTTTCATGCCAGCGCCTGGGGTTATCCCTACATGTGTGCATTTGCAGGCGCTACACAGGTTTTTCCGGGGCCATACCTGGATGCGGAAAGCCTTATTGAACTTTTTGACACACAAAAAGTAACTATAACAGGAGGTGTACCAACAGTTATGATCGGCATACTGGACAAACTAGATGCTGAGCCACTAAAATATAAGCTTTATTTGCGTACTATCATGATCGGCGGTTCATGTGCACCCCGTTTTTTAATACAATCATTCGAAGAACGCTATGGCGTAAATGTGCTAAACACCTGGGGAATGACAGAGCTATCTCCAACCGGAAGTACTGCTGTTATGACCAGTAAGTATGAACAAACTTCTAAAGAAGAGCAATACATACACCGCGTAAAGCAAGGTTTCCCAATCCCTTTTATAGAAATACGCGGACGCAATGAATTTGGATTGATACCCTGGGATGGAACTACTGTTGGCGAGTTGGAAGTACGTGGCCCATTTGTAGCGGCTTCATATTACGGAGACGACGAACATAGTGGAAAATTTACAGCAGATGGCTGGCTGAAGACAGGTGACATTGGCAGCATAACGAAGGATGGGTGCATTGAAATAAAAGACCGGAGTAAGGATGTTATTAAATCCGGAGGGGAATGGATAAGTTCGGTAGCGTTGGAAAATGCCCTTATGGGACACCCTTCAGTGCTGGAAGCTGCCGTGATAGGTGTTCCTGATGCTAAATGGATGGAGCGTCCGTTTGCCTATATAGTGCCAAGAGAAGGCAAGGCCGTGTCGCCTGACGAACTCAAAGAGTTTCTTACCGATAAG
>JBQCEA010000294.1:0-3494 GCA_051960695.1 Mucilaginibacter sp.
TGTTCAGTGCTATACTCCTCTATCGCCCTTTTGCTTTCAATGGTTTTGATCAGCATTTCGGTAGCTATCTGACCAATAAGAAAAGCAGGCTGACGAACTGTCGTCAGTGGCGGATCAAACAATTCAGCTTCTTCCGAATTGGTAAATCCGGCTATTGCAATTTCATCCGGCACTTTTACTTCTAATCGCTTTAAGATATGCATTGTGCTTACAGTAAGCCGGTCGCTGGCAATAAATATCGCTTCCGGGCGATCTTCTAAACCCAGCAATTGTTTTATGGCGATCTCCACCTCCTCCTCTATCATTCCACCATGGTTGCAATGCTTTAAGTAATCCGGGTTAAATTGGATACCACTTTCATCCAGCGCCGCTTTAAAGCCGTTGAACCTTTCACGGCTGATGAGCAAATTATCGGAGCTGGTAAGATGGGCGATCTTTTTAAAACCTGTTTCGATCAGCAGTTTGGTAGCGTCATAAGTTCCTTTAAAGTTATTGGCAATAACCTTGTGTGTGTCAATGTCATTGGCCACCCGGTCAAAAAACACAATAGGAAAGCCCTTTTCATGCAGGCGCTTGTATTCTGAAGTGTCGGTAGTTTCAGCTGACAAGGAAACCAGCAAACCATCAACATGCCTTGATAACAAGTGTTCTACATTAACTTTCTCGCGCTCGGATGATTCATGCGTTTGCGTAATAATAACATGATATCCCCGGTTATAAGCAATCGATTCAATACCATTTATTGCCTGGGAAAAGTAGTTATTGGCCACTTCACATACCACCACGCCTATGGAATGGCTTTTTTGTTCTTTAAGACTTAAAGCAATAGGATTTGGACGGTAATTAACTTTCTCAGCGTATTCCAGAACAAGCTTCTTGGTTTCAGCGCCTATTTCATAGCTGCCGTTTAGTGCCCGCGACACTGTGGAGGTAGACAAACCAAGCGCTTTTGCAATATCTTTTATTGTATATGACTCAAACATGATGTGTTTTTTGGTCGGGAAACGGCTGTCATCGGCGACCAGGTTCAACAGCTGCGAATTCCATAATAAACCATTGGTTTATTCTATTTTTAACAGCTAAAATAGGTAAAAATTACCTTACACAGCATTGTATTTCACGATACCCGAGAAGCATTCAACAATGCAATCGTTTCCGGGAACGATTGCATTGTTTTATCTGGCAGATTCCTTTTTTAATTAATCCATTGTGGCTAATCTTGTTAGGCAGATAAGCTAAAAATCTTTCGAGAAAGCAATTATTTGTCATCGGCACCTAAATAAAAACTAACAAATAGCTAAAATATGGCTGTCACTAAAATACTATCAGGCATTACAGTACTGCTTATTGCAGGTTCCGTTGGAGCAAATGCGCAGTCGCAGCCATTCTCATGGAAACATCTGCCCAAAGCCAGTCTGCCGGTATTTAAAAAGGATACTTTCAACATTGTAAAGTTTGGCGCCAAGCCTGATGGCCATACACTTAACACCCAAAGCATCAATAAAACTATTGACTATTGCAGTGCAAAAGGCGGTGGTGTTGTGCTTATTCCCCAGGGCTTATGGCTTACTGGTCCGCTCGTAATGAAGAGCAACGTAAACCTGCATGTTAGTCGTGCAGCACTTTTGCAATTTACCGATGATAAAAGCCAGTATCATTTAGTTGAAGGAAACTATGAAGGTCATGCAGCCGTTCGCAACCAATCCCCCATTTCTGGTACCAACCTGGTGGATATTGCCATTACGGGCGATGGTATCATTGACGGGCATGGTGAAGCATGGCGTGCCATTGGCAAAGACAGGCTAACTGAAGCTGAATGGAATAAATTGGTAGCGTCCGGTGGTATGGTAAGCGCGAACGGTAAAGCCTGGTACCCTTCTCAAAGTTATGTAAATGGCTTGAATACGCATGATGCCGGTATTCTTTCAAACGGAAAGACATTAAAAGATTTTGAGTCGATGAAGGATTTCTTCAGGCCGAACTTATTGGTACTTACCAATTGTAAGAATGTTTTGCTTGAAGGCGTAACGTTCCAGAACTCACCTGCATGGTGCCTGCATACTTTACTTTGCCAGGACCTTACTTTAAAAGGCGTTCATGTGCGCAACTCGTGGAATGCGCAAAACGGTGACGGCATTGACGTAGAATCATGCAAAAATGTATTGATAGAAGGCAGCACTTTTGATGCAGGTGACGATGGTATATGCATCAAATCAGGCCGTGATGAAGAAGGCCGCCGCAGGGGCAAACCAACTGAAAATGTGGTTATAAAAAATGATGTTGTTTACCATGCGCATGGCGGTTTTGTGATAGGCAGCGAAATGTCTGGCGGCGCACGTAATATATTCGTATCCGACTGCACATTTATTGGTACTGATGTAGGCTTACGATTCAAGACCACACGCGGTCGTGGCGGAATTGTTGAAAATATCTACATCAAAAATATCAGCATGAGGGATATTGTGACCAATGCCATACTTTTTGATATGTACTATATGGGCAAATCGCCCGGAGAAAATGAGGCAGGCAACGATGAAGCGGTTGTTCCGGTTACGGAGGCTACCCCGCAATTCCGAAATTTTTATGTAGATAATGTGGTTTGTATTGGCGCTGAAAGGGCTTTGGAAATCCGTGGATTGCCCGAAATGAGCATTAAAGGCATATATCTGGAAAATCTATATCTAAAAACCAATAAAGGCGCAGACATTACTGAAGGAGAAGACATTACATTAAAGAATGTCCGCCTGGATTGTAAAGATACTAATCCGCTTTTTAATCTGAACAACTGCCGAAAGGTGGTACTCAAAGATATCAGCTATTCAAATGCTGACCTGTTGTTTAAAATAAGCGGAAAGAAATCGTCTGCGATCGATGTATCCGGTACGGATGTTTCTAAAGCCGCCAGCAAAGCTGAATTTGAATGGGGCGCTGACCAAAGTTCATTAAAAGTTGCAAAGTAAGCAGACAGTATGAAAAGAGTTGTGTTACTAATAATGAATGTTTTGTTGCCTGTGCTGCTAATGGCACAAGCCAATAAATATCCTACTCATTTAACAGTTGCACAGGATGGCAGCGGCGATTTCAAGACCATACAGGAGGCTATAAATGCTGTTCGCGACTTATCGCAAGTGCAGGTTGTTATCAATATCAAAAAAGGTGTTTATCACGAAAAACTGGTTATCCCATCATGGAAAACCAAGATATCGCTGATCGGTGAAGACAAAGACCAGACGATCATTACCAATAGCGATTATTCAGGCAAGCCCAATCCAGGTGGAAAAGACGCTTTTGGCAAGGAAAAATTCACCACTTATACTTCTTACACAGTTTTGGTGCAGGGCAACGATTTCATTGCCGAAAATCTGACAATTGAAAATGCCTCCGGACATGTTGGACAGGCTGTAGCGCTGCATGTAGAGGGCGACAGATGCAGAATAAAGAATTGCCGCTTATTAGGTAACCAGGATACGGTATATGCAGGCACTGAGAACAGC